>CAZIRG010000031.1:0-12742 GCA_964541505.1 uncultured Syntrophomonadaceae bacterium
GTCGTACTTTAACTATTCTAAAAATTTAATTCTATTCAGTAAATCTTTCTAACCTCAACGGTGCAGTCTCTATAAAGGTATTGTCATCAGTTATCAAATCTGCAACCATCTGTCCTGTTACAGGTGAGAGTGCTATACCATCTCCTTCATGCCCTGCTGCCATAAAAAACCCTTTTATTTCTTTCACTTCCCCAATTATGGGGAGACTATCCGGGGTATAAGGTCTAAGCCCTGCAAAAGCTCGAATCATATTGACTCTCTTTAACCTAGGCACTAAACGAACCGCATTTTTGAGTATTTCTTTAATCCCTTGGCGAGTATTACAAGAATTATATCCTGCAAATTCCCTGGTAGCCCCAATTAGTATGTTTCCTTTTTCTGTCTGACTGAGAGCAAGTCCTACACCCAGGCGAACAGCCGGATCGTTGTTATCTTTCATTATGGTAGGATTATACTTAGCCACAATATACCCGGCTGAGAGCACCTCGCCCCTCACAAAAGGAGGAACTGGCTCAGTAACCACTATCTGCCCCCGTCGAGGTTTTATCGGTATATCCAGATTTACCATTTTACCTATGAAAGAAGCCCATGCTCCAGCAGCATTAATAATTACTTCGGTATAAATATCTCCCCTAGTTGTCTTCACCCCCTTAACCCTGTTCTCAGCTATTTTTATTCCTATAATTTCTGTTTCCAGTAGAATTTCAGCACCATTTTTTATGGCTGCTCTGGACAAAGCCAAGGTAAGTCCTATAGGATCAACATGGGAATCCTGTGGGCTGTAAGTAGCACCCTGCAGATGTTCTGCAATACCCATCTGAAGCTTAGCAGCATCTTTTCGATCAAGGATTTCAACCTGCAAACCTATTTTACGTTGCTCCTTAATAAATTTCTG
Source organism: uncultured Syntrophomonadaceae bacterium (assembly GCA_964541505.1). Lineage (GTDB taxonomy): Bacteria > Bacillota > Dethiobacteria > PWVN01 > PWVN01 > CAZLTH01. The sequence continues at coordinate 896 of CAZIRG010000031.1, forward strand.
CATTGCTTCCATCTCTTGAGAAGTTTCAATCAGTATCATACCGCCAGCATTATGATAATCAATATTATCCTCCAATTCTTCCTGAAGAGTTTTATAGATTTCGACACTCTTTAAAGCAAGTTTTAAATGTATGCCAGGTTTTTTAGATTGAAGAATTATAGCCTTATCGCAGGCTCCTGATGCTCCGGAAGCCAAGTCGTTTCTTTCAACCAGAGCAACCTTTAACTTTCTTTTAGAAAGATAGTATGCTACTGAAGTACCAATAACACCGCCACCGATAACAACTGCATCAACGGCCCTTCTCATTTATTCATCTCCCCTGATAAAAACCCCGATTTCAACCGCCCTTACAGGCGATCTTGAGGTAGGAGGGAATATTTCTGCTGGTTTTTTTCTACTAGATAACAGGCGAGATATCAAATGCCTGCATATATTACCCTGGCATAAACCCATCCCCGCATATGTTCTTTTTTTTATGCCATTAAGAGTGACTGCCCCTTCCTCTATAGCTTTTAAAATTTCTTCTTCCGTTACCTCTTCACACCTGCAGATATAAACTTGTTTATTGTTATTCTGACCGTTCACTCTGGCTGCACCCCTTTCGGTCTGTAGCACCAACATCTGAAACGAGGCTCACTTACCTCTCCTGATATCGCATATCAACCCCTGAAATTTTTTCTGCTATCTCCTCTTCCCTGTTAAGTTAATACGCAATTTTTATACCAACTTTCATATACTTTTTTTCATCTACCCTAACTTAACTTATCGTCAGCCTCTACTGTTTTAGCCTCAAAATTTCTGCTAAGAAGGTAAAAAGGCAGAAAGAATAAAAACATCCCTTCTGCCTTTTTATAATAATTAGAATAGCCTTTCTAATATTTCGAAAAATTAACCCTGCCAAGATACTTATTAATTTTTATGATAAACCAGGCTCAGCATAGGAGAAAATTTTGTACTCATAATTGCGCAAGACAGCTTTGCCTTCTGAATGAGAGATGAGATATTGCGGTGAAACCGGAATTTTACCACCACCGCCCGGGGCATCAACAATAAAAAGAGGTACAGCCATCCCCGTGGTATGACCTCGCAATGACTCGATTATTTCAATACCTTTGCTGATTGGCGTTCTAAAATGCTCTATTCCCTGCGAAAGGTCACACTGGTAGAGATAATACGGTCGCACTCTTATTTTTAAGAGACCATGCACTAACTCCTTCATAGCCTCTGGTTGATCATTAATTCCCTTCAAAAGAACAGACTGGTTGGCAACAGGTATTCCTGCATCACATAATCTAGCACAAGCCTCTCTGCTTTCTGGAGTTATTTCATCAAGATGATTAAAGTGAGTGTTGAGATAAATTGGGTGATATTTTTTTAGCATATTAACTAGATCTTCTGTTATACGCTGCGGCAATACAACCGGTATTCTGCTACCCAAACGGATCATTTCTACATGCGGAATGGCTTTAATTTTCTTAATAATAGTTTCCAGTTTGGCATCAGAAAACAACAGGGGATCTCCACCTGAAAGAAGCACATCCCTAACTTCCGTATGTTCCTTGATATAATCTATGGCTGCATCTATTTTTTCCATAGGCAAAGCACAATCTGCAACTCCAGCAAATCTTCTCCTAGTACAGTGGCGGCAATACATAGAACACTGGTCGGTTATTAATAATAACACTCTGTCTGGATAACGATGCGTCAAGCCCGGAGTTGGCGAATCTGCATCTTCATGCAGTGGGTCTTTCATATCAGACTTGCTGAAATGTAATTCCTTTGCTGTCGGCACTGCCTGTTTGCGAATGGGGCAATTACGATTTACCGGGTCAATCAAAGTTGCATAATAAGGAGTGATAGCCATTCTTAGTTTTTGTAATGCTGCTGTAACTTCTTCAGCCTCTTCACTAGCTAATTCAATAACCTCTTTTAACTTATCAACACTCATTATTCTATTTTTAACCTGCCACTGCCAGCTCTGCCACTCTTCTTTGGTTATATTTTCCCAAAGACTTATTTTGCGATAATCCTGCACAAAAAATCCTCCTCCTTCTATATGGTATAGAGCAAAAACTAACATTTATCAACAACGCATATCAGTTGTGGTTTACAGTTGCGGTTTTCCCATCACTTCCAACACACTATATAACACCGTCCATTATTTGCATTCCCAGCTCCGAAAAGGAAGAGGGGGGACCCCTGTTAACTGTCAACTGTCAACTGTCAACCGACCTTAATTCCTAATTTCTGAGTACGTGCTGATAATGTAGATTAGCTGCCTTTTGCAACATAGCAGCATCCATAAGGTTGACTTATTTTACCGGGTATTTTTTATGGACAATCTCTAATGATTCTGCGATAGCATTTAAAGCATTCTTTAGATCTTCGTCCGTATGACGGTAAGCAATATAGGAGTGATGGTAAGGCTGAATAAACAAATTACGGCGAATTGTCTCCGTGTAAAAACAATTTCTCCGCTCTTTATAGTGCTCATCAACCTTGTCAAAGGTAATAAATGGCATCGGTGGGATACCAGAAGTAGTTGCTGGTACTTTTGAGTCTTTAACTATCTTGTCCATTTGATCCAAAAACACTTTTCCACGTTGCCAAATGTCTTTTAGAACATCTTCTCGTTCCAAAATATCTATGCACTTCATCGCCGCCACCATTTCTAGACTGTTAGGGAAAAAGGTTGAACTTATAAATACTTTTTGCTCCATTACTTTCATGATTTCTGCCTTCCCTACACAAGCACTTATGGGATATCCATTAGCCATTGCTTTCCCAAACACAGATATATCAGGTATCACACCGTAGTGCTCCTGTGCTCCTCCCATAGCTACTCTGAAACCAGTACGAATTTCATCAAAGACCAAAACCACGTTGTACTTATCTGACATCTCCCTTACTCCCTGCAAATACCCTTCAGGAGGCGCTGTCACAGGCTTAGCAAGAGGGTGATTGACAGGTGTCATTACGATAGCCGCAACCTGATTGCGGTTTTCGCTTAATAATTTTTCTAGAGCATCCAGATCGCCATAGGGAAACTCTATAGTTAACTCTCTTATCTGAGAGGGCACGCCGCCAGGTACTTCCACGCACCAATCATGCCAACCGTGATAACCGCATCGTAATATTTTCGTTTTATCAGTATATCCCCTAGCAATACGAACAGCAATGCTAGTAGCATCCGAGCCTGTTTTTGCCAGCACAACCATCTCAGCAGAGGGAATAAGGTTGATTAATCTTTCCTGTAACTTGTTTTGGACCTCCTGCACTAGGGAAAAGCAAAAACCTGTTGCCATCTGCTCAATAACTGCTTGGTTGATTTCTGCTTCATTGTAGCCTAGAATTATCGGACCATAGGCACAAAGCATATCTATATACTCATTACCATCTATATCAGTAATACGTCCTCCAGAGCCCTTGGCAATATAAATAGGATACTCGCCCGGGATAAAATTATAGGGTCGCCGGATTCCCATTACTCCTCCTGGTGAAAGTTTTTTAGCCTCTTCAAACATTTCCAGTGATTTTTGAAGTTTCAATTTTGGTCTATTTCCCATGTTTTTATGCCTCCTTTTTTATTAGTTATTTACCCTTTTTCTGCTCGCTCCACTAATGTCTGAACAATATATGAAGCAACTTCGGGGGGTAGTGTGCCAGGTCCAAAACCAGCATCAAAACCCAACTCTAGTGCCAATTCATGGCTAATCCTGCGCCCACCTATAATCATTATAAATCTATCTCTCAAACCCTCTGCCTCTATGAGTTCCACTAACTCTGTAAGGTTCATAATGTGAATATCCTTCTGAGTTACTACCTGAGAAACAAGAATAGCATCTGCCTTTACTTCTAAAGCCTTTTTTATTAATTCTGCGTTTGGCACCTGACTACCCATGTTATAAGCATTTATCTCCGGATAGCGTTCCAAGCCATATTCACCGGCATAACCCTTCATGTTCATAATAGCATCTAAACCAGCTGTGTGAGCATCAGAACCAGTACAAGCTCCAACTACGGTTATTTTCCTACCAATCTTTTCCTTAATATAATTATTGATTTCATAATAACTCATAGCTTTAGACTCAACTTTAGCCACCCTTATTTTAGTTGCATCTATACTGTGTTGCAATTTTCCATAAAGAACAAAAAAACTAAAACCCTCCTTAAGGTCCTTCATATCCACAACACTAACTTCTTCCAACCCCATTTTATTGGCTAACATACGAGCAGCTTCCATAGCTTCTGGACTAGGTTCCATAGGCAGAGTAAAGCTCATCTGCACCTTACCATCGTTACTAGTGTCTCCATATGGTCTGACAGCAGTCATATTAATACCCATCAGATACCCAGCTCCTTTCCAAACAAAGGCATGAAGGGATTATAGTAATCATCACTCTTCTTAATGACACCAACAGCACCTCTGCCACCACCTTTAGGGCGAGAAATATCGGCAAACATAGCTTCTTCAATTGCTTGCATCAAACCCTTATCGGCTATTTCTTCCAACATAGCAACAGTTTCTCTCAAAACCTGCTCAGCCCTCTTTTGTATCCTGCCTCCGGGGGTAAACATAATCTCATCTTTTAAGTGGCGTGCATTGTTAAAAATATACCTGGCATTTTCAATGCTTAATGCCCTGTCATGCAAAAAGGGAGTGTGAATAGCTTCTGTCAACATACCTAACAATTGAATCCCCTGACCAGTCATGATTGAAACCAAATTAAACATACCACCCTGCAAGTGTCCTTTGAAGATATCTCCGGTTATATATTTTGTAGGCGGCATATACTTTATTGGCGAATCAGGGAAAATCTGACGAGTTAATTGGGCCTGGGCTAACTCCAGCAAAAAGCCATCCTCCAAATCTGGATTCATCTCAAAAGCATGACCCAATCCTAATTGCTCTGGTTTAAGTCCTGACCTAAGACCTAATTCTTCATTTATGAAATCAGAAACTAAAACCGTATGGGCTTTCTCTACAGCATCAGATGTAGTCAAGTAGTTGTCCTCTCCCGTGTTAATAATAATACCGGCAAAAGCATTAATCATCCGCGAAAAATACTGGTCAATAAAGGTTCTTTTCATATTTATATCCCTAAAGAGAATACCGTACATGGCATCATTTAGCATCATATCAAGACGCTCTAAGGCACCCATAGCTGCAATTTCCGGCATGCATAATCCAGAACAATAATTCACCAGCTGAATATAATGTTCGTCTTCTTTCCCTACTTCGTCCAAACCCTGCCGCATTATTTTAAAATTTTCCTGCGTAGCATAGGTACCCCCAAAACCCTCGGTGGTAGCACCATAGGGTACATAGTCCAGCAAACTTTGTGCCGTAGATCTGATTACAGCTACAATGTCAGCGCCTTGCTGGGCAGCTGCCCGAGCTTGCCCAACGTCTTCATAGATATTACCGGTAGCTACAATTACATAAATCCATGGTTTAGGTCCCGGGGGGTACTTTGCTTGCAATTCTTTCCTTTTCTCCACTACCCCTTTAATCTTAGCAACACTTTCTATGGCTAGTTTATCAATAATTTTTTTGACTTTCATGCTATCATTTTCAGGCAAATCCACTAAGGATAATTCTCCTTTACCTACAATCTCAGCAATTTCCTGTGGTAATCGCCCTGTTTCGAGCATAGCATTCCCAACCCAGTATGCTGCTCCCCGGACCAACTTATTGCTTTTATGAATCTGATCTACCAGAACGTTGGGTAAAGGTGTTTCTTGATCATCAACACCATCAATACCCATCAATCTCAACACAGTTCTCTCTACTGAAACTGTTGTGTTTTCATCAATATGGACTTGAATACCATCAGCAATAACTTTTGCCATTTGGCGACATTCATCAACCAATTTTTGGTCAATATTCAACTTATCACGCAAACCCATCACCCCTTAAATTAATTTACAGTCATAGTCAGCCTGTAGCTGACAGTTTACAGTTTACAGTTTACAGTTTACAGTTTACAGTTTACGGCTGGAGGGTTTTTCAGTTACCGTCAATGCTTCGCACCTCCGTCCCCCTGTTAGCTGTTCTCAAAGTTGCCTAAGCTGTTGCAGCATATACCAGAGTGAGCATTGATTTTATTAATAAAAAGGAGCGGAAAATCTTGAGGTTAGCGGTGTAATATGTTTGACCGAGAGAAGCGAGGGAGTTATTACACCGCCCGAAAGATTTGAGCACCGATACACATATAAAATCTGGCGAGCGTGGTATTGCTGCAGCAGCTTAGCTAAGTAGTTACAGTAATTATAGCTAAGTACTCCGTTCCCAACAAATCATATACAGAAACTCCTTTTATTCTTTTCTCTAATTTATTTCTTAACTCAGTAGCGATAATTTTTGCATCCAAATTGATACCATAAGGACTGGTGGGGTTAACTGTCACCGCAATAAGTTTGACGGCATCCAAAACTTGCAGATCTAGTCCCGACTTTTTCAAGAGGTTTAAATTTCTTTTTTGCAAAAACACTTTTGTTCCGTCCCTGACAATTAATTTACAGTCTTTAACACCCAACGAAAGGACCAGTTCTTCCGCAAAGCTATCAATCAAGGCACCGTTAAAAACTATGGCCTGTATTCCTTTTAAGTTTGCTTCTCTAATTTCACTGTCAGCAGTAAAAACAAGATTTGAAGAAAGAAGAGTGTGACTATTGTCCTTATAAATAATACCGTTTTTTCCTTTTGACAATATCTCCTGACACTTTTCCCTAAACACAGACTGTCTCACCACGGGCAAAGTTAATCTCTCAATAGCCTGCAGTGTTTTCTGAATTACTAGGTTTTCAGTATTACCCACTACGGCTCCTGTTGCTAGAATCAAGCCATCTGCCAGGGATGGAACAGCTGAACTACGGCGATCAAGTGCACCATCTATCAGCATCAAATCAATCATTCCCATAAATAGCTTTTTAATCTTCTTCAACTGGTTGCCAGAGTTAACGCCAACCAACTCAACTTGCCCTCCTTCACTCCTCGTCCGGTAAACATAGACTTCTCCTAGGAGGGTGTTAAAACCAGTTTTGTGCACTATCTCTGCTTTTAAATCACTCTTTTCCAGGGCCTTTCTGGCGGAAGCAAAAATAGTGTCGGGAGGAATCCAGATACGCGGCTTTTCCTGCCTGGTAATAGCATCTATATCCTCTCCATCCCTACCGTATGATGCCAAGCCCAGCTTGATCCCTCTCTCTACAGCTTCTTTGACAATAGTATTGAAGGTAACTGTCTTGCCAGCATTTTTGGTCATACCGATAATAGCAAGAGAATTTATATTTTCAGCTACAATTTGATCAATTAATCTTTTTCTCAAGTTGTTAAATCACCTGCCTTATCAGTTTGCAGTCTGCTGACTGCAGTTTACAGTTGCCAGTTTACAGTTTACAGGAGTTACGAAGGTTACGATTTCACGGTTTACGGTTGGGTGCTTGCCTTCAAATCGTTCAATCACATTCGGCAAGGGTTACCCCCATTTGACTACGCTCAGGAAAAGCCCTGAGGGAGCTTGTGATACGAAGAGGTTCAGAGTGCAGGCTTCGTTAACTCAACCTTGAACCGTTGAACCTTGAACTTGACAACCCAAGTACCGTAAACCTGAGAATCTAAGTAATTACGTTTTTCTTAATAATAAAGCAAATTCTTTCTAATTTCTATCCACTAACAAAACAAAGCAAACGCTTTCTTTTTCTACATCTTGTACAAAAAATTTCATCCGCCTCTAGATACATTTCTTGCGGTCTATGCTGCGAACATCTGAAATATACTTTTTGGGAATCTCAACGGTGATTACTGGCGTAGCATCATATTTTTTAGGATTTTTAACCTTTAGTACCCGACCTTTTACGACAAACCTCCCCGCCCTGTCTACACATGAAACCTCACTACCCTCTTCCGGCAACGGGCAATATTCGTATGGAAATTCAACCAGTCCTGTCTTTGCGGTATAATTTTTATGGATCTTAAAGATGGCCAATCCTGGACAAGCTGCTATACAAAGCCCACATCCTGTGCATTTATCCTCATCTAATCTAGGAATGTTAGTTAACGGTTTACCTACCGAAATAGCACCACAAGGACATGCTTCCTCACAAGGATCACAAGGTATCTCCTGAACACATTCAATAAAGGCCACCGGTCCTTTTTCTATCCTATCAGCAGTAGGACACCCCGGGTTTTTTTGCAGTTCTTGCTGCGATGGAATTCCTGTAAACCTTACTCCTTCTTTCATCCCCATTCAACCTCCAAATAATACCTCTAACTTCGCTTCTCTGCGTCCTTTGCCAAAAGGACCTTCTCTTAGTGCATCTAATCTCTGCCAGACTTTCCGTTTAAGTTTTTGAGCTTCGTGCAAAGAGTATAATCCCAAAGCTTCTGCACAGGCTATGCCTGCCAAACGACCTTCTTCCATTGCCGAGCTGGCTTCTTCTACGCCGGCAATATCACCAGCAATATAAATCCCTGGGACAGTCGTCTGCATGTTCCGATCATGTTTTGGAACATGTCCTCCCAACACAGGCACATAAACGAACTTACATCCAAGCATCCACGCTAACTCAGTTAAAGGTGTTAAGCCAACAGCTATGCACACAGTATCCACTTCTAAAAATTTTTCCGTTCCTGAAACAATTTGTCCCTTTTCATCTAGACGGACTATCCATACCCCTTCTACCTGTTCTTCGCCAACCACTTCTTTTACAGTACAGGAAGTATATATGGGAACACCTGCCCGACGTATCTTGGCAGCATGCACCCCGTACCCTCCTATTTGTGCTGTTGCTTCTACCAATGCTACTACATCTGCTCCTGCTTGCATTAGCTGGTAAGACACGATAAGAGCAACATTACCAGAGCCTATCATAAGAATTCGTTTCCCTGGTAAAACTCTGTTTACATTTGTCATCGTCTGGGCAGCCCCGGCTCCCATAACACCCGGCAACGTCCCCCCGGGAAATGCAAGAGCATTTTCTGAAGCTCCGGTAGCTAAAATTATTTTTTCGGCCTTGATATACCCCTCTTTTTTTTTATCTCGTATATATCCAATAACGTTATCTTCAAATATACCATACACCGGAGAATCAAGTATCACCTCGACCCCCATATCAATAGTTTGCCTTAAAAGCTGTTCCCCTATTTTAAAGCCTCGCTTCCTTGCCTGGTGTTCATGAGAGCCAAAAAACTTATGGATCTGTTTAAACAACTGCCCGCCTGGCTTTGAGTTCTCATCTAATAAAATCACCTTACCCCCTGCTCGGGCTACTTCAATAGCAGCACTAAGCCCAGCCGGTCCGGCTCCAACAACTACAACCCGGACCTGTTTCATAATTCTAGGCACCCCACTTTCCTAAACCCTTCTGCGTTTCAATACTCATCCCATCTGCAACAGGTGTAATACAGGTTCGCACATTTGGCTGACCATTTACAGTCATGATGCAATCGGTACAGCGACCTATAGCACAAAAAACACCCCGTGGGCTTCCTTTTTTGGCAGTCTTCCTGAATTGTCTAATCCCTGCTGCCAGAATAGCCGCCGCTATCGGTTCGCCTTTGATCGCCGGAATCTTACGATTGTTAACTGTAATTACCAGATCTTGTTTTCTTGTGTCTTCCCCTAAAATAGGGTGTCTCTTAATTCTCATAATTGACGCATATCAATCCCTTCAATGTCTAATAAAATACTAAAAAATTTTACCCTATCATCCTCTTGTATTTGTTAATGTGCAATTTTTATACCAACTTCTCTGTGATTCTTCTCGTCTGCTGTTACTTGTCATCAATACCACGGTTTTAGCCGGAATATTGCTGCAAAAAATAAAATGCAGAGAAGTAGAAATATTCCTCCTGCATTTTCTAACATTTCAAAAGATCGAACCCTTAGACCAGTGGGTAAGTGAGTAAGTCAGCCTACGGCTGTAAGTGAATAAGTAGGGGCGGATGGATGTATAACACTAGTATTATTTTTACACTTTTTAGAGCAGTCTAAAATACGATTATCTTGCCTCGCTGAGTATACCTACTTATTCACTTACTTACTGAGTCACTGACTTACTCGCTTAATACTTTTTTAACTTATTATACAGGGTGGCCAAAGAAATATTTAACTTCTCTGCCGCCATCTTCTTGCCTTCGAGAGAATATCCATATTTATCCATTGCTTCCAGGATTGTTTTCTTCTCCATCTCCGACAAAGATAAAATTTCGTCTGTTCCTGAACTAGATGAACGTTGCAAGTAGAACTTTAAATCATTTGCTGTAATTGCCTTATTATCAGCCAAAGCAATCGATCTCTCCAAAATATTTTCCAGTTCTCTGATGTTCCCTGGCCATTTATAGGCAACAAGCATTGCTTTGGCTTCTGGGGTTATTTCTTCAACCTTCTTCCCCAGCCTTCTGTTTAATTTCTTAATAAGAAAATCTGCTAAAAGCAAAATATCGTCTTGCCTTTCTCTGAGAGGAGGAATGTTGATGTTGATTACATTCAAGCGATAAAACAAATCTTTCCTAAAAAGATTATTGCTAACCAGTTCTTCCAAGTCGTGATTTGTTGCCGCTATTACCCGCACATCCACTTTTATAACTTGATTACCACCTACTCTCTCTACTTCTTTTTCTTGCAAAGCTCTGAGGATCTTGGCCTGCAGATAAATATTTAAATCACCTATTTCGTCTAAAAAAATACTTCCCCCATGTGCTAGTTCAAATTTTCCTATTTTTGTCTTATTAGCCCCGGTAAAGGCCCCTTTTTCATAGCCAAACAATTCACTCTCCAAAAGATTTTCGGGAATAGCTGCACAATTAATTTTAACAAATGGAGATGATACACGAGGGCTATAGCTATGGATAGCGTGAGCAAAAAGCTCTTTCCCGGTACCGCTTTCACCACATAGGAGTACAGTAGAATCACTGAAAGCAGCACGTCGGGCTATAGAGATGCTCTGCAGAAATTCTGTGTTTTTACCAATCAGATCGTTGAAAGTATATTTCGCAGATGCTAATTGCTTTACTTTTCTTTTCAAAGATTTAATCATCCGATTAGAATCCTCTAATCTTTTAGCCATTTTTTTAATGTCAGTAATATCACGAAACACAACCACCGCACCAGTCATATCCCCATCTACAATTATCGGTGAAGCATTAGATACAACCTCAACTTCTCTACCTTTAATCGTGTTTCTTTTTCCAAAAACCGCCTTGTTGCTCTCCAAAACTTCTGCTAAGGCCCCTTCAGGAGATACATCAAACACATTTTTGTTAATTCGTTCTATCGGCTCCAGTCCGGTTATCTTCGTAAAAGCCTTATTAATATAGGTAATAGTACCCTTCGCATTAGCAACTTGAACTCCCTCTTGGGCTGAATTAAGTATCACGGCAAGCTGCTCCTTGGTTTCATCAATCTTTAGAAATTTTTCTGTCTTTTGTATAAGTCTCAACGTAAAAACAGCCGTTTGTGCATCCATAATTACCGTATTATCTGTTTTCAGTCTTCGCATCATTTGACGGACTTTCTTAGTTCCTGTTGCTTCAATAATCAAATCGACTTGCCCCTTAGCTAACAACTCCATAAAATCAGTAGTTGTATAAATTCCATTCTCTGCCGCCAGCTTCATTCCGGGGGCATCAGGATTTATATCACAAACCCCAAGTATTTTTATGCTGCTCAGCAGCATCGCGACTTTAAGTATAGAAGTGCCTTCACCTCCAACCCCTATGATGCTTACTTTTATTTGATGCTGCAAGTCGCCACCCCCTAATATATAATTTGAATGCACCTTTTGGGATTATATAGTGTCATTTGACCCGGGGAGAACACTTGTTCTCACCTTTGCTTCAAA
>CAZIRG010000032.1:0-12688 GCA_964541505.1 uncultured Syntrophomonadaceae bacterium
TAGTGCCTGAATAGTTACTTATATTTTATTCCAAGATACCAGAAAAGATTTGGGCTATACGCCTAAGATTGTCAATATAATCAGCTGCTAAAGGAGCAACCTGCACTGTCCTGCCTCCTATCTCTTCTGCTACCATCTTCGCTTGCTTACCATCAAACTCTGCTTGGTATAAAATAACTCTGATATCCTTTTCTCTTGCCAGATCAATTACGTCCTTTAAATGGCTAGCTGTCGCTTTTTTACCATGTTTTTCCAGAGCAACCATTGTCAAACCATACTCATCGGCAAAATAACCAAAAGCAGGATGATAGACAATAAAGGTTCTACTAGTTAGATTTTGCAATGTTGCCCTTATCTCCCTATCTAACTCCGCTAATTTTTCTAAATATGCTTGAGCATTTTCCCTGTAAATACTTTCATTCTCCGGCTCAATAGCACTTAGCTCTCTGGCAATAACCTCAATCATTAATTTTACTCTTTTAGGAGAAAGCCAGATATGAGGATCTCTCCCCCCAGGAACAGCACAACAAGTACATGAAACCTCCAGAGTAAAATTTCGATCAGGATAAACTGCCGCTACTTCAGTTGCCAAATCAATAATTTTTAGGTTTTCATTTATATCCAAAGCTCCTCGTAATATATTTTCTTCAGCCGGAACTCCGATTGTAAAATACATCGCCGCATTACTAAACTGTTTCGTTTCACGCACGGTTGGAGCATAGTTAGCAGGACTAAAGCCAGGTGGAATCATAGTCACAACCTCCACCAAGTCACCAGCCACCGCCTTAACAAAAGTAGCTTGCGGTACAATTGAGACAGCTACCACCAATTGCTCATCAGCTACAACCGGCTGCGAATTGCAACCCACAGAAACAAGAAACATAATCGCTATCAAAAGCAAAGACAGCACCCAAATAAATGCCTTTATTTTTAACCCTCTCCTCTCAAATAAACTTGCTATTCTTGTCAGGAAGTTCTCTCTATAGCAATTCACATTAAAAATGATTCGCATTATCTGTTATAGTATAGTAGAAAGATTCCAAGATGTCAACTATTTTTAAAACTATTTCACTAAATACAGTATTGACAAACAAGCGGAAAACTTATACACTAATAGATGAACATATATTCAAGTATTCAAAGGAGGGTTAATATGAGCACTATAAAAGAACAGGAAAATTTAAGAAGCTCTGAGGGTCAACTAACTTATAAAAATCCTTGCTGTCACCAACAAGCAATCAAAGAGGGCAGAAGCAGGATGTTGCCCCCTGAGCACGCTTTACGGTTAGCGGAAACTTTTAAAATACTAGGTGATATCAACCGAATTCACTTGATTAATATTTTAACTGAAAGAGAAATGTGCGTCCATGAACTTTCAACTGTACTGGGGATGACTTCTTCTGCTGTTTCACACCAGCTGCGATTGTTACGCAACCTGCGATTAGTAAAGCATCGCAAAGAAGGGAAAATGGTTTATTACTCCTTAGATGATTCTCATATTTTTAGCTTGTTTAAAGAGGGTCTAGAACATATTAAACATACTTGAAAGGAGCATTATAAATGAGTACTGACACTACCTTGACTAGTAACGTTTTTTACCTGCAGGGATTGGATTGCCCGGATTGTTCTAAAAATCTAAAAAATGATATTGAACAATTACCACAAGTGCAAAAGGCAGAATTAATTTTTTCTTTGGGAAAACTAACTGTTCACCATAACACTGAAGTAAAAAATATTGTAAAAGTAGTTGAACAACACGGCTGCCAAGTTGAGCAGATAAGCTATACCGGTGCTAATTATTTTGCAAGACAAGATTCAGAGCAAGAAAAAATTACAGATACAGATGTGAGTAATGTTGTCGGCAACATTAAAAAATTTCTCAACCAATTACGCCAAGGCGACTTGGTAAGTGCAATTTTTTCAGGAACACTTTTATTACTGGCGGTACTGTTACAATTGCTTGCTTTTCCCTATATCTTGGTAATTATTGTTTACTTATTATCAATCCTTACCGGTGGTTGGGCTACTTTTCATCAAGGATTGAGAAGTTTGCTTAAACTAAAATTTAATATTAGCGTATTGATGATTATAGCTTTGATAGGAGCTCTGTCGCTTGGGGAGTGGCAGGAAGGTGCTATGATTGCTTTTCTTTTTTCTTTAAGTAATACCTTGGAAAACTATTCCATGGACAAAACGCGCCAATCTATTAAAAACTTAATGTCCTTGGTGCCAACGGTAGCAACAGTTAAAAAAAAGGCCTCTGCACCTGAGGATAGTTATAATAACCCGCTTGATAACCTTAACAGCAGACACACTGCCGAGAAAAATACTACCTGTTCTGCGACAGAAAAAGTACTACCGGTAGAAAAGGTATCCGTAGGAGATATAATAATCGTGCGTCCGGGAGAAGGTATCTCTATGGATGGTCAAGTCGTGCAAGGTTCTTCCTGGGTAAACGAAGCACCTATTACCGGCGAATCAGCCCTGAAGGAGAAAAAAACAGGTTCAACCGTTTATGCCGGCTCGGTCAATGAAAACGGCTATTTAGAGATTTCCGTAACCAAACTGGCTAGAGATAATACTATCTCTAAAATAATTAAACTGGTAGAGGAAGCATTAGCAAATAAACCTCCCTTACAAAAATTTATTGACCGTTTTGCCGCTTACTACACCCCGGCTGTTTTAGTTCTTGCTCTTGGGCTGATAACTATACCTACACTATGGGGAGGGCAAGAATTTGCACCCTGGCTTTACCGTGCTTTAGTGCTTTTATTAATTGCCTGCCCTTGTGCCTTGATTATTTCTACACCAGTAGCACTAGTCACAGCTATGGGACATGGGGCTAAAGAAGGCGTTTTGATTAAAGGCGGTCTTTATTTAGAACAAATGAGCGAGGTTAAAACAATGGCCTTTGATAAAACTGGCACTCTCACCAAAGGGCAACTACAAATAAGCGAGGTAAAAAGCTTTAATATTGAAGAAAAGATAATATTACAAGCTGCTTATTCTCTGGAAAAAATGTCAGAACACCCCTTGGCAAAAAGCTTGTGTCGCTATGCCGCTGAACGCAATATAAGCACATCGCCGGTAGATTCATTTCAAGTGAAACCGGGGAAAGGTGTAAAGGGACGTCTAAAGCAGACAGATAATCCTGCTGACACTTGGCTGGTCGGTAATATAGATTTTTTGATTTCCGAAGGTGTTTTTGTTAGCGAGCACACTGAAAATTTGCTGGCTGAACAAAGAGCAAACGGTACTACAATTGTGGGAATAGGTCTAATCACCGCACAAACGAACAAAACACAGAAAGGCGACTTGGTCGGCTATATTTCTTTCAGAGATAAAATCAGATCGGAAGCTGCCTCTGCTTTGCAGAAAATAAGAAAGCTAGGGATCAGCACTGTTATGCTAACTGGTGATAATCAGCAAACAGCAAACAAAATAGGGCAAACAGTGGGCATAAGACAAATCCTTGGACAGTTGCTCCCGGCTGAAAAATTGACAACAATCAAAGAACTGGAAGAAAAATCAGGTCGGGTAGCCATGATAGGTGATGGAATTAATGATGCTCCGGCATTGGCTAAAGCTTCAGTAGGAATAGCCATGGGAGTAGCTGGCACGGATGCTGCTCTGGAAACAGCCGATATCGCACTGTTAGGGGATGACCTCACTAAATTACCTTTTTTAATTACTTTGTCACGCAAAACTTTAAGGATTATTAAGCAAAACGTTGTACTTGCCCTAGGGCTGAAATTACTGACCGTAGCGTTAATTTCTTTTGGCTGGCTTACTCTGTGGATGGCAGTACTGGCTGATATGGGCACTTCCTTGTTGGTAACTCTCAATGCTTTGCGCTTGCAACATAAGATAAGCTAGTTATGTGAATCCAAAAATAACAGTAATAACTAAAAATTGTCTCTGTAATTGTTCTCCTATTTTATTACAGCAAAATATCCGGCAAAGAAAAGCGTGGTCTGGGAGTGGGGTCTTCTGCCGGGAATCCCAGCGGTAAAAGAGCTGCTACCACAATGTTATCAGGTAGTTGTAACACTTGGTGGACCTTGTCCGGATCCATAAATCTGATCCAGCAGGAACCAAGTCCCAAATCTGTAGCAGCTAAAACCATATGTTCTACTGCGATCCCTAGGTCAACATAGGCAGTTGGGTTTAATTCTACTTTTTCCAAACTCTCCGGAGCTGGTCGCCGGTAAAGTGCACCTACTTCTTCTTTGCGGATGACCCCTCTTTCTACCAGCTCGTCAAGTCTGCTCACTATTGTCTTTTTAAGGTATGAACGAAGGTCTAGGCAACACACAATAATCACGGGTGCTTTAGTGATAAAGCTTTGCGGGCAGGCTGGCACCAGTTTTTTTCTATCTTCTCCCGTCACCACTTTAAAACGCCAGGGCTGGCGATTAGTGCCGGAAGGTGCCAGACGAGCCGCTTCTAGGATTTTTTCGATGTATGCCTGTGGCACTTCACGCTCCTTATATTTCCTTATGCTACGCCTTATTCTAACAACTTCTGTAAATTCCATATAGTAAATATACCTCCTCATCGTTTCAATTCTATATCGAACTAAATTCCCATTATTCTAATTTCCTTATGTTTCGCCCTATCTTAACAACTTCTGAACATTCCATATATCAAATGTTCATCCTTGATTCTTGCTCTTTATTAATTTTAGCAGCCTCTTTTATGCCAGTTACCAATAGTTTTTTTCGCAACATATTTAAAGCAGCTGTGGCTGCCTTATCTTTAATTATTTTTCTTTCTCCTTGAAAATTAAATTTCTCACAAGCAACTTCTTCTGAAGTAGCTAAGGCTATATACACCAGTCCTACTGGTTTTTCTGCTGTGCCGCCCTCAGGACCGGCTATGCCGGTGAGCGATAGGGTCATGTCTGCTCCTGTTAAATCACGAGTGTTTACCGCCATAGACAAGGCAACTGTCTCGCTGACGGCACCGTGTTTTAGCAAATCTGTCGATTTGATAGCAAGGATTTTTTCTTTTAGCTCGTTGCTATAAACTATTACCCCCCCCAGAAAATAGGTCGAGCTGCCGGAAACATCAGTCAAGAGATCCGAAAGATGTCCCCCCGTACAGGACTCTGCCACGGCTATGGTTTTATTGCTCTCTTGGAGTAGACCTCCCACTGTCATGCTCAAAATACTAACGTTATCCTGGGTTTTTGTTTCCATTATAGCTTACTCCCCTTTTTTTGTCTGTATAAGACTAAAGCAGCAGCACTGATAGCCGCTTTAGCATGCGCATATATCAAGCCGCTTTGTAAAAATACGGTATAAGGAGGCACTAGAGGAGCATCGGCTGATAACTCCAAAGAAGAACCTTGAACAAAAGTTCCTGCCGCCATAATAATGTCTCTTTCATATCCGGGCATATATGCTGGCACTGGTACCACGTGCGAGTTTACCGGAGAATAGGACTGTATCTGTTTGCAAAACTCCTCTAAGACTTCTGCTTTACCAAAACAAATGGTTTGAACTAAGTCGCCTCTTTCTTGGTGAAACTTTGGCTGCACTTCAAACCCCAGTTTCTCAAATAAAGCAGCTGCAAATACAGCACCTTTGAGCGCTTCACCCACGAAATGAGGGGACAAGAAAAATCCCTGCAACAAACGATGATTTGTACCCAGTGAAGGACCCATCTCCATCCCTGCCCCGGGCACTGTCAGCCTGCCGGCAGCTTTCTCCACCAACTCTTTGTTGCCTACGATATAACCTCCGGCAGGGGCCAAACCGCCGCCGGGATTTTTGATCAGCGAACCAGCTACCAAATCTGCACCTACTTGCAATGGTTCTCTGTCTGCCACAAATTCACCATAACAGTTGTCCACAAAAACGGCAACGAGCGGAAAAACTTTTCTGACATTTCTTATTAAAAATTCGAGGTCAGCAATAGTTAAAGCAGGGCGCAAGGCATAGCCACGGGAACGTTGGATATAAATCAATTTACTTGATAGCGTAGTAGCTGCATTTTTTAGTTTGGTAAGTAGTACGGTTTCATCTCTGTTCTTGATCTCGTCTATGGTGTCAAGGGCAAGAAAATTAATATTAAAATCTTGCAGCGAGCCCGTATCGCTGGAATTCTTTTTTTCTCCCAGAACCATCTGTAGCGTGTCATAAGGCTTCCCGGTTACAAACAAAAATTTATCTCCCGGTCGGAGCAATCCATAAAGACAACAGGCGATAGCGTGGGTGCCGGAGATTAATTGTGGTCTTACCAGGGCAGCCTCTCCCTCAAATACCTGAGCAAATATTTTCTCTATTTTTTCCCTGCCAACATCATTATATCCATATCCTGTTGTTGTTTGGAAATCTTCGTCTCCCACTCTATTCTGGCGAAAGGCTTGCAGTAGTTTTACCTGGTTGGCAGAAGCCACAAGGGCAATCTCCTGCTGTTTTTCCCGCACGATTTCCTCTGCCTCGTCAATTATATTCGCAAAACATCGAGGAAAATTTAAGTATTCCTGCCAATTCTTCAACTTTTATTTCTCCATTTCCAACTATCAGCTATCAGCTATCATCTATCAGCTATCAACAGTTTCCGTTGCTGTTTTACTATAAAAGGTAAGATTTCTGGCTGGAACTACAGTGGAAACAGCATGTTTATAAATCAGCTGTTGCCTGCCGTCAACATCCAAAAGCATAGTAAAGTTATCAAAACTACGCACGGTCCCTCTTATTTGATAACCATTTATTAAAAAGATAACCACCGGGATATTGTCCATTCTAATCTGATTGAGGAAATTATCCTGCAAGTTAACAGGCTTTTTAGTTGTCATTATCTTACCTCCATTTTATCTTTTATATATTCTTATTACATTTTACATTTCACCATACTTTTCTTATAGTTCTAGACAAAAAGCAAATTATCCTGCCTGCTTAATACAAACATGTCGCCAAATTGCAAATTTTTTCAACTACTTCTGTTTGGAAGGTGCTATCGTCTCCTAAAGTAACCCAAATAATACGCTTGTCTTTTTTAAACCAGGTCAACTGTCTTTTGGCCAAGCGGCGTGTATCTCTTTTTAGTTCCAAAACGGCATCGACGAGACTGAGCTCTCCTTGGATATACTTTATCATATGTTTATACCCTAGCCCCTGGAGTGACTTTAGATCCCCCGAGTATCCTCTTGCCAGCAAAGATTTTACCTCTTCCAACAAACCGTTTTGCATCATCTGATCAACTCTGCTGTCTATACGTTTATAAAGCTCTTCCCGAGGGCGATTAATACCTATTATCAAGGATTTATAAACTGGCTTTTTAACAATTGTAGCCTCGACCTGCCTGGTGATTGATTTGCCGGTAAGAAAAAAAACTTCCAGTGCCCTGACAACTCTTCTAGTATCATGCGGATGTATTTTTTCAGCAGCAGCAGGGTCAATATTTTTTAACCTCTCATGCAAAAACCCCGGGTCAGCTAGCCGGGCTTCTTCCAGCAATGATTCCCTGATTTTTGTAGAGCCTTCCTGTTGACTGAACTCATAACCATAAATAAGAGCATTAATATATAACCCTGTTCCGCCTACCAAAAGAGGCAACTTGCCTTTATCGAAAATTTCCTTAGCAAAACACCTCGCTTCCTGCTGATAGCGAGCTACATTATAGTCCTCTTCCGGTCCAACCACATCTATCAAATGATGGGGAACAGCTCTGCGTTCAGCCTCAGAAGGTTTGGCTGTACCTATATTCAAGTAACGATAAACCTGCATAGAATCTGCGGATATTATCTCGCTCTTGATTTTTTTTGCTACCTCTAAGGAGATAGCTGTTTTCCCTACAGCAGTAGGCCCGACTATAGCTAATAACGGAATCATCAAATCCCTCATTATTTATTTCTCAAAAAATTCTTTCTCAAAAAATTCTTGGCTATTTCTTTTTTACCAATAATAATTTGCACTGGTCGCCCATGTGGGCATGTAGTCTGTGCTAAATTGTTCGCCCCGGTAATAACCTTCTCCATTTCCAGCCGGGTTAGTTTCTTACCGGCTTTAACAGCAGCTTTGCAGGCCATAATCTGGTATATTTTCTCTCTGAAATCCTTCTCACTACCGAATCCTTCTTCTCTTAAAGTCTCTTCGATGATGTCCTGTATCAACCGGGTAGTATAATTGGTTTTAAAAAAAACAGGCACAGCTCTTAAGATAAAAGAGCGTTCACCAAACTCCTCCAGACATAACCCGGCAGCATTAAATTCCGGCAAGCGCTCTCGTAACAAGTCCGCCAAGTCGCTGTCAACTTCCAAAACGTCAGGTAAAATCTGTTGCCAAAACGGCTGGGCACTCTCTGCTTCTTGTTTAATCTTTTCATAAAGAATACGCTCATGAGCGGTATGCTGATCAATGACAACCAAGTTCTCCTCTGCATCTTGGTATAAAATATAAGTGTCGGCCAATTGACCGATAAGAGTATTTCTAGCAGTTCTACTAACTGTACTTACAGTATTTACTGTACTACTTATTCTCTTTTTTATTCCTTTTTCGGTCACATCGTTCTCCCAGGAAGATTCTTCTGGCCCATAATTTTCTTGTGTAGAGGCTTCTTGTCGTTCATAGGATGATAAATCATATTCCTGCCTTTGTTCACTGACTTCATTTGCCTCTACAGCTAGGCTGTCTTTTTTCTTTACGCTGCCTCCCCCGACCATGCTCTCTGTAGTCGCTGCGTTATCCTCATTAGCTACATTGGTCGCACTCTGTACGCCAGCATTAACTTCACTAAAATCACTGCTTGCGCTGATTTCAGTGGCTTTAATGGAACCAGACGAGTCAACAACTTCACTTATTTTGCCCAAAAAAGAGTTCTGCTTCCGTGTACTCTCCTCTCTTGTCCTCTCCTGTGCTATTTCCTCTGTTTGCTCACCATTTTCGCAAACATATTTCACTGCCAAGATAGTCCTAGGAATTAAATCTGCCTCGTTTAAGGTCTTTTTAAAGGAATCTCGCAACTCTTGGAAAATTTCCTTTTCAGAACTAAAGCGGACTTGTCTTTTAGCCGGGTGTACATTAACATCTACTAGGGAGGGGTCTATACTAAGATTGACAACGCAGAGAGGATAGCGCCCTTTAGGAAGCAAGGTGTGATACGCTTCTTCCAGAGCTTGGCTCAAGAGGCTACTTTGTATATGCCTTTTGTTAATAAAAAAGGTCTCTTGCGCCCGGCTGCTTCTGCTGTAATCAGGCTTGGAAAGCCTGCCTGCCGCCTGAAAAAGGCTACCATTTTCGTAACTGTAAGCAACAAAACTATCTATAGCTTTCAAACCATATACACTAGCGATAACTCCCAGCAAATCACCGTTTCCGGCAGAAGTAAATGTCTTTCTCCCCTCAACCGTCAAGGAAAAAGCTACATTAGGATGAGCCATCGCTAGGCGAGTTACCAAAGTATTAATCTTGCTAGCCTCCTGTGAGGAGGATTTGATAAATTTCAATCTGCCAGGAACGTTGGAAAAAAGATTTTTCACCCTGATATCAGTGCCCCGAGAAGAACCAACTTCCTTTGCTTCCCTTATTTTCCCTCCCTCAATCGCTAGGTAATTACCTACTAGAGTGTCTTCTTCTCGAGAAATAATCTCCAGAAGGGAAACAGAAGCAATACTAGGCAAGGCCTCTCCACGAAATCCGAGAGTTTGTAGTTGGTTCAAGTCCTGAAAGACGCTAATTTTGCTGGTAGCATGACGTTTAAAAGCCAGCGGCAGTTCTTCAGCAGACATGCCAATACCATCATCAATTACCCTGATTTCATCTAATCCACCTTTTTTAAGTCTAATATCGATCCTACTGCTGTTTGCATCCAGTGAATTTTCTATCAACTCTTTGACTACTGATACTGGGCGCTCTACCACTTCTCCTGCTGCTATTTGACTGGCAGTAATTTTATCCAGTACTTTTATTTTACCCATCATCATTTCCCTCTTCCAACTCGTTATGTTTTATTTTTAATTGCAGTTCGTGCACCTTTTGTACAACTTCCAAGGGGCTCATGCTAACTAAATCAAGATGTTCAATTCTTTCTTTGATTTCCGAGTATATCTTTTGATTTCTCTCCGGCATAACCATCTGTTTACTAACAGAAAACATGATATCGCTCTGACCTTCCTGAACAGCTGCTACTTCATTCTTCCAGGCAATCTTATTGAACTCCAAGGTGCTCAAGATTTCTTTGGCCCTTTTTATCAGTTCTACCGGTAATCCTGCCAACCTAGCTACTTGTATGCCATAACTCCTATCAGCTCCTCCCGGAACTACTTTTCGTAAAAAAACAATTTCTTCTCCTCGCTCTTTGACAACAATATTGAAATTTCTGATACCACTCAAGGTATTTGCTAGTGCTGTCAATTCGTGGTAGTGGCTAGCAAAAATCGTTTTAGCCTTAATACGATTATGAATAAATTCTGTCATCGCCCAAGCAATGCTTAAACCATCATATGTGCTGGTGCCCCTGCCTACTTCGTCTAAAATTATCAAACTACGCCGGGTGGCATTTTTTAGTATATTGGCTAGTTCATTCATTTCCACCATAAAAGTGCTGCGTCCGCCTGCCAAATCATCAGCAGCACCAACCCTAGTAAATATCCTATCGACTACTCCTAGTTTCATCTGGCGAGCTGGGACAAAAGAACCAATTTGCGCCATTAGTACCAACAGAGCAGTCTGGCGCAGAAAAGTTGATTTTCCGGCCATATTCGGCCCCGTTAGCAAAATAAACCTGTCTTCTGCCTGCAAAGTAATATCATTGGCTACAAACAGACTTTCTGTCAAAACCTGTTCTACAACCGGGTGACGTCCTTCTGTAATAACTATTTCATCATTAAGGGTGATCTCAGGTTTAACATAACGATTATCTAGGGAAACCAGTGCTAGGGACAGCAAACAATCTACTTGGGCTACGGTTGCTGCAGAGGTCTGAATAGCCTCTGTAGTGCGGGATATTTTCTTTCTTATCTCCTGGAAAAGATTATACTCTAGTTCTTTAATACTCTCTTCAGCTTGTAAAATTATCGCTTCTCTTTCTTTTAACTCCTTAGTAATAAAGCGCTCCGCATTGGCCAAAGTTTGTTTTCTCATATATTCCGCCGGCACCATGTGTAGATTTGCGTTGGTAACTTCAATATAGTAACCGAACACTCTATTATACCTGATTTTAAGAGATTTGATCCCTGTTCTGTCTTTCTCCTTGTCTTCCAGTTCAGCAATCCATTGTTTGCTGTTGCCGGAAATCTCCCGGAGTCGATCCAGCTCCGGATTAAATCTTTCTTTAATAATACCACCCTCTTTGATCGTAACCGGGGGATGATCTTTAATCGCCCTGGCGATCAGGTCTGTAATCTCGTTTAAAATAATAATATTTTCGGCCAAAGAAGAAAGTTTTTTGCTCTTATTCAAAATTTTTTTAAGTGGAGGTAATAACAGCAGGGTGTTTTTTAAGAAAATAAAATCCCGGGCATTGGAAGTGCCTAGATTGATGCGAGAAATTAACCGCTCCAAATCATAAATCTCTTTGATGTGCTGCAGGAGCGAACTTCTTAAAGAAATATCTTCTCTAATTTCTTCTACAATATTCTGTCTGTAAACGATATTTTCTTTATTAATCAAAGGCTGTTCCAACCACTTTTTCAGGAGCCGACCTCCCATAGCTGTGAGGGTTCTGTCTACAACCCACAACAAAGAGCCTTTTCGTTTGCCATCTTGAATGGTCGCAGTGAGTTCTAAATTTTTGCGTGATATGTCATCAACCATCATGTAATCGTCCGGATGATAAACTATTATCTTTTTGACATGAGAGGTATTACTGTGATTTTCTTGCAGGTAGTTTAGTAAAGCACCGGCAGCACAAACCAGTCCTGGCAAAGCCGTTAAATCCATATCTTCCCGCATAAAAGCACTGAAATGCTCTTGTAGTATCTTTTCACTTTTAGAGAAATCAAAAAAAGAATCCGGATAAAAATTGATTAAAAAATTATCCTTGTTCTTGGACCAAAAAGAGTCGTTTTTTAGTTCTTCTGTCACCAGGCATTCTGCCGGCGAAAGGCGACAGAATTCATCAAAAGCATTTTCTTTGGCTTTTTCTCCCTCAAATTCTGTAGCCAAAAATTCTCCTGTTGATAAATCCAAGGTTGCTACTGCCCAGCGTTGGCGAAAAGCCGCTATAGAGGCCAAATAGTTATTTTCTTTGGCCTCAAGTATTTTTTCTTCTACCATGGTACCCGGGGTTATTATCCTTACTATTTCTCTTTTTAGCAAGCCCTTGGTTGTTTTGGGGTCATTCACCTGCTCACAAATAGCTACCTTATACCCTTTCTCTATGAAACGAGCGATATAGTTATCTGCGGCATGATAAGGGAACCCTGCCAAAGGAACGTGGTTATCTTTGCCAGTTTCCCTAGAGGTAAGGGTTATTTCCAGTTCACGGGCAGCTATTTTGGCATCTTCAAAAAACATTTCATAGAAATCCCCTACCCGAAAAAAAAGTATTTTATCACTGTTTTTTGCCTTAATTTCCTTATATTGCCTGACCATAGGCGTATCACCTTTTGACAAAAATATCCCCTCCCGTTGCCAGTTTGCGGTTACAGTTTACAGGGGTTACGCAGGTTATCTGTTCACGGTTTGTAACTGGTATGATTAAAAAAAGTTCTTGGTTAACTAGTAGCAGTAATGGGGTG
>CAZIRG010000033.1:0-12513 GCA_964541505.1 uncultured Syntrophomonadaceae bacterium
CTTTTCATCTATCAATAAACCTCTCTATCTTGTTTTCTGTAATTTTATTGTAACTACTCAGGTCTATTAAACTATTTTTAAATTCTCTCAAAGTTGCCTAAGCTGCTGTAGCATATACCGGAGTGAGCACCGATACACACACAAAATCCAGCGAATGCGGTATTGCTACAGTAGCTTAGCTGAGTAGTTACCTTTTTTCTTATTATATCTATCATCCCTTGGGTATCCAGTAACCCGGATACCACCGGAATGTTGCTGCTATTGTTATTTCCCTGAATCAATGTTTTTCCATGTAAGGTGGCAGTAGAAACAATTATCGCATAACCTTTTTCCTCTAGTAGGTTGGCAATCAGTCTGCCGTCTTTAGTACCAGATAAAACAAATATCATCTGAAACATATCTCCTTTCAAAGGTACTGTATTATTTTCGTCTTATAATAATATTTTCCTTTAAGATTCAAAAGAATTGAATTTAAAAATCGCCGGATTGACAGCTAATAAACATTTGAGTATAATGAAAATGCATAATTACATAGGTTACTTAGGTTCAAGGTTCACGAGCACATGGTTCATAGGAGGATGGTAGGTATGAGTTCAGTAATCGTACTTGGTTTAAATCACAAAACGGCTCCAGTTGAAATACGAGAGAAATTTTCCTTTACAGAAAAACAGCGCGAGCAAGCTTATAATTACGTTTTGCCAAATGAGGTTTTGCAGGAGTGTGCGATTATTACTACTTGCAATAGAACAGAAATTTATGCATTGGTGCCGGAAGCAGAAGCTGGACGGCTAGCCATTCTTAACTTATTTAAGGTGATTAAAAAAGATATAAGTCCGGTGGAGTTGCAAGAGCACTCATACTTTTACTGCTGTCAAAAGGCTGTAACTCATCTTTTCCGGGTTACAGCCGGGCTGGATTCTATGATAGTAGGTGAAACTCAGATACTGGGGCAGGTTAGGAACGCCTATGAAAAAGCTGTGCAGCACGGTGTAGTATCTAAAATTTTTAATGCTCTTTTTCGTCAAGCCATCACTTTTGCTAAAAGAGTGCAATCAGAAACAAGAATTAATGATAAGGCTACTTCTGTCAGCTATCTTGCTGTAAAATTAGCTAAGGATACTCTTTGCTCTTTGAATTCTTGCAGCGTTTTACTTATCGGAGCCGGGAGAATGAGCGAACTTGCCCTGCATTATCTCCGTGATCGAGGAGTAAATACTATTATAGTGGCTAATCGTACCCGGGAGCGAGCTGAAAAAATAGCTTTTTCTCTTGGTGGAAAAGTATGGGATTATGAAAGACTGGATGAGTGTCTTAGAAATGTGGATATTGTGATCACTTCCACGGCGGCACCCCATTTTGTCATTAAAAGAACAGCCATAGAGCGAGCTATGGTTGTGCGCAAAAACAGGCCTCTTTTTCTGATTGATATTGCTGTTCCCCGGGACGTAGATCCTGCTATTAAAAGCTTGAAAAACGTCTATCTTTACAATATTGACGATCTTGAAGAGTTGGCAACTTCTAACATGGCGGAGAGAACAAAGGACGAGCGGCAAGCAGAGATTATTATAACTGAAGGAGTAGCGAAATTTCAGCTCTGGTTAAAAACGCTGGAAGTAGTTCCCCTTATTACTGCTTTAAGGGAAAAGGCTGAAATAATATGTAGAACTGAGCTCGAAAGAAATTTAAAAAGCAACCTCTTTGAACCGGATAAAAAAGGAGAAAAGAGTGTGGAAAAGTTAAGCAAAACAATTGTCAACTCTATATTCAGGGGACCTATTTTGCGGATAAAAGAGTTAGCGACAGTCGATAAAAGTGAAAGCTGCGTAGATTTGCTTACACATCTTTTTGAGTTACAGCAGGAAATTTAATGGTAGAAAACTGCTAGTTTAGGGAAGGATGTTTTTGTGACTAACTTTTACCCAATTTTTCTTGATTTGCGGGGCAAGAAATGCTTGGTAGTAGGAGGCGGTAGTGTAGCTGCTCGTAAGGTAAAAACACTACTTTCTTCCCAGGCTAAAGTTACTGTTTTAAGTCCTGCTTTGATTTTGGAACTGCAAGAACTGGCTGATGCTGGCAAAATTAAGTACCTGCAAAAGACATATAACCCCACCTATCTGGAGGGGGTTTTTCTGGCAATCGTCTCTACTGCCGATAAAGAAGTAAATTGTTCTATAGCGGCGGACTGTAGGTCTCGCCATATTTTAGTCAATATTAGTGATGCGTCTTCTTTGGGTAACTTTATTGTCCCGGCGGTGGCTAGCCAGGGAGATTTGAGTATTGCTATTTCTACTGGTGGGAAGAGTCCTGCTTTGGCGCATCGCTTGCGGAAGGATATGGAGAACATTTTCAACTCACAGTATGGGAGTTTTTTGGACTTTTTAGGAGAGATGCGCCCTCGTATTTTAAAAACGGTTTCTGACCCCAGCAAGAGAAAAGACCTTTTTTCAGAAATGGCGGGAAGAGATTTTTTTACTCTTTATTGCACACTTACCACAGAACAATTAAATACTGAAGTTAATAAAATTATAGCTCGTTACCAAGGATAAATTGTAACTACTCAGCCTAAGAGATTAAGGTTTTTATAGTACATATGTAACCGTTCACGCTAATGTGTCATGATTCATGCTGCCATGTCATTTCTCCCTTTGGTCGAAATGACAATATGGACGTGAGCAGTTACGATAAATTTAAAAAATTGACGGGTAGGAGGGACTATTATAGACAGGATAATCGTTGGCAGTCGAGATAGTGAATTGGCTCTTTTACAAACCAGTCATATTATTTCTCAGCTACAAAAACTTGACCCCACTAAAAAGTATATTATTAAAAAAATAAAAACCCAGGGAGATAAGTTCCTAGATGTATCTTTGAGTAAGATTGGAGACAAAGGTTTGTTTGTCAAAGAAATAGAAACTGCTCTTTTGGAAGGGGAAATTGATCTGGCTGTTCATAGTATGAAAGACGTGCCTACAGAACTTCCTGTCGGGTTAAAAATAGCTGCTATTTTGGAACGAGAAGATCCCAGAGATGTTCTTCTTGGTAATGGTTATAGCCGGCTGACTGATTTGCCTGTTGGTGGGCTGGTCGGAACTAGCAGTTTGCGTCGGGCAGCCCAGCTTTTAAACTTTCGGTCAGATCTAAAGATATATCCAGTCAGAGGCAACCTTAATACTCGTCTGCGTAAACTAAAAGAAGAAAAGCTAGTTGCTCTTATCTTGGCGTATGCCGGGGTAAAACGCCTCGGGTGGCTGGAAAAGGTGACAGAAATTATTCCCCTTGACATTTGCCTTTCTGCTGTCGGTCAAGGAGCGCTGGGGATAGAAATTTGTGATAGCGCAGAAGATATTGCAGCACTGGTTGTCAAATTAAACCATCTTGATACTCATATTGCTGTGACGGCAGAGCGAGCTTTTCTTCAAAACTTGGCAGGAGGCTGCCAGGTTCCTATAGGCTCTTTAGGAGAAGTGAGCGGTAAACGATTGAAACTGCGGGGGGTTGTTGCTTCCTTACAAGGGACTACAGTATTACGAGATGAAATAGAGGGAAGTGTAGAGGAAGCACAGGAGCTTGGTCAGAAGTTGGCAGGGAAATTGCTAACTCAAGGTGCTGCTACCCTTTTAGCAAAGGTGAGAGAGGAGGGGGCAGGGGCAACTTATGTCTAAAAAAAATAGCGCTACAGGAAAAGTTTATTTAGTGGGAGCAGGTCCTGGAGACCCGGGACTTATTACCGTTAAGGGCTTAAAATGCATAACTAATGCCGATGTTTTGATCTACGACCGCTTGGTTAACCATTATTTTTTGAAGTATGCTCCTCCTGAGGCAGAGCTTATTTATGTGGGAAAATTGCCGGAAAGACACACACTGTCACAAGAAAAAATCAACCGTCTTTTGGCAGACAAGGCGCAAAAAGGTGCTACTGTTATTCGTCTTAAAGGTGGCGACCCTTATGTGTTTGGTCGGGGCGGAGAAGAAGCAGAGTTTTTAGCAAAAAATCAGATTTCTTTTGAAGTAGTGCCGGGGGTTATTTCTGCGGTTGCTGTACCTGCCTATGCCGGTATTCCTGTAACCCACCGTGCACTTAC
Organism: uncultured Syntrophomonadaceae bacterium; assembly: GCA_964541505.1. Taxonomy (GTDB): domain Bacteria; phylum Bacillota; class Dethiobacteria; order PWVN01; family PWVN01; genus CAZLTH01. The sequence continues at coordinate 4,083 of CAZIRG010000033.1, forward strand.
TTCCAATTTTGCTGTGATTACCGGACACGAGGATGCCACCAAAGGGGACTCAAGTATTGCTTGGGATAAGATAGCAACAGGGATAGGTACCCTGATTTTTCTTATGGGAGTAGGTAATCTATCTTTCATAGTAAAAAAGCTCCTAGAAAATGGTCGTTCTCCCCAAACACCTGTAGCTCTTATTCGCTGGGGAACTCGTTCCGAACAAGATACATTGGTAGGATGTCTGGAGGATATAGTGAAGAAGACTCGAGCTGCTGATTTTAAATCTCCGGCTATTATTGTGGTGGGAGAAGTAGTTTCTTTGCGGGAAAAACTGCAGTGGTTTGAAGCCAAACCTCTCTTTGGCTGCCGCATCGTTGTTACTCGCTCACGAGAACAGGCTAGCGTTCTTTCCGAGAAGATTATTGAGCTGGGTGGGGAACCATTCGAATTCCCCACCATTAACATTGCACCTCCTTTGGAATATAGCTTTATAGATAGTGCAATTGCTGCTATTGAAGATTATAATTGGATTATTTTTACCAGTGTTAACGCTGTAGCTTCTTTTTTTAACCGTTTGCGTTATAATCGCCGTGATGTGCGTGACTTAAAAGGATTACGCTTTTGTGCCATTGGTCCTCGCACAAAAGAATCTCTGGAAGAAAAAGGTCTTTTGGCAGAATATATGCCTTCAGAGTACCGGACAGAAGCTATTTTAGAGCATCTTGCCGGTGATTTAAAGCCCGGTGAAAAGGTTTTGCTGCCTCGCTCTGATCTAGCTCGTAAGATTCTTCCCGAAACACTGTGCTCTATGGGAGCAGTAGTAGATGATATTGTGGTTTATCGTACCATGAAAGGAAAGGGAGATATTTCTCTGCTACGACAGTTGCTTTTGGACAAGATGATTCATATTGTGACTTTTACTAGTTGCTCTACCGTACGCAATTTTGCGGACATGTTAGGTGAGGATGCCACTGCGCTCCTTGAAGGAGTAACCTTGGCTAGTATAGGTCCTGTTACTACAAAAACAGCACAAGATTTAGGTCTGGATATTGCTTCGGAGGCGGCTGAATATACTATTGATGGTTTAGTCAAAGCTGTATTATCAGAGTGGGAAAACTCAAGCCGTAGCTTAAATTAAATTACAAGGAGGAGAAAGATTTGACTTTTCCTCAAGATAGGCTGCGTCGTTTACGCAGAACAGAAGCTATGCGCCGGTTGGTGCGAGAAACTCAGCTTCAGGTAGCAGATTTTATCTACCCTCTGTTTGTTACCGGCGGAGTTGGAGTTAAAGAACCGATTGAATCTATGCCTGGTATGTATAGTTTCTCTGTAGACACTATTTTTAAAGAGGTAGAAGAAGCTTGTGAGTTGGGAATCTTTGCCTTTCTTCTTTTCGGCATACCTTCCTATAAAGATGAGAAAGGCACTTCTGCGTATGATTCTGACGAGGTTTTGCAATATGCGATCAGGCTTCTTAAAGAAAAGTATCCGGAGATTCTATTGGTAACTGATGTTTGTCTTTGTGGCTATACTGATCATGGCCATTGTGGTCTGATTACGGGAAAAGAGATATTAAATGATCCCACCTTAGATATTTTAGCAAAAGTTGCTTTGACGCATGTTCAAGCCGGAGCTGATATGATCGCCCCTTCAGATATGATGGATGGACGGGTAAAGGTACTACGCACTTCTTTGGATAAGAAGGGCTATAGCCATATTCCTATTATGTCTTATGCTGTTAAGTATGCTTCCGCTTTTTACTGTCCTTTTCGGGAAGCCAGTCATTCTTCACCACAGTTTGGGGACAGAAGTTCCTACCAGATGGATCCGGCTAATATACGGGAGGCTCTGCGAGAAACACAGCAGGATGTTTTAGAAGGTGCGGATATTATTATGATTAAGCCAGCTCTGTCTTACCTAGATGTTATTCGAACTGTCAGGGAAAATATTACCTGTCCGCTAGCTGCCTACAATGTTAGCGGAGAATATGCCATGGTCAAAGCTGCTGCGGCTAATGGTTGGCTGGACGAGAGGAAAGTGGTTTTGGAAAAACTGCTTGCGATCAAGCGAGCCGGAGCAGACATTATTTGTACTTATCATGCTAAAGATGCGGCTCGCTGGATTAACAAAGAATAGGAGCAATTTTTTATGAACACGATTTCCTTAAAGTTTTTCGCTGAGGCACAAAAATATATTCCTGGCGGCGTTAACAGCCCGGTAAGAGCTTTTAAAGCCGTAGGTGGATCACCACTTTTTATGACCAGAGGTGTTGGTAGCAAAATATATGATGTTGATGGCAACTCATATATAGATTACGTGGGCTCATGGGGTCCTCTTATTCTTGGACATGCTCATCCTCGTGTCATAGAAGCTATCAAGGAGACAGCGGCTAAAGGAGTTACTTTCGGATCTCCTACCAGCTTGGAGACAGAATTGGCCTGTCTCATTGTTGAAGCTGTTCCTTCTGTAGAGATGGTTCGAATGGTTAACTCTGGCACGGAAGCCGTTATAAGTGCTCTACGACTGGCTCGTGCCTATACCGGGCGTCATAAAATCATCAAGTTTGCTGGTTGCTATCATGGTCACGGAGATAGTTTGCTGATTAAAGCCGGTTCAGGCGTTACCACTTTAGGCTTGCCGGACAGTCCCGGTGTTACTCCGGGGACTGCTCAGGATACCATTATTGCTCCTTATAATAATTTAGATTATCTTAAAAACCTTTTTGCAAAAAAGGGAGAGGAAATAGCTACTGTTATTGTAGAACCCGTTGCTGGCAACATGGGATTGGTTTTGCCGCAACCTGGCTTTTTAGAAGGATTGAGACAGTTAACCAAGGAGTATGGAGCACTTCTCATTTTTGATGAGGTGATGACAGGATTTCGGGTTGCTTATGGTGGGGCGCAGGAATATTTCAATATTGATCCTGATCTTACTGTTTTAGGCAAGATTATTGGTGGTGGTCTTCCGGTGGGAGCTTATGCCGGCAAAAGAAAAATTATGGACCAGGTAGCTCCTGCTGGCGCTGTTTACCAGGCAGGAACACTATCTGGCAACCCTCTGGCCATGGCTGCAGGCATAGAAACTTTGCTTTTATTGCGACAACCAAAGGTTTACGATGACTTGACTGCGAAAACCGCTAAATTGCTGCAAGGCCTGAAATCTGTTGCTCAAGAAGTAAACATTTCAGCTCAAAGCATAGGAGCGATGTTCGGCGTTTTTTTTACAGAAACAGAGGTAAGTAATTTCACAGATGTGACCCAGTCAGACTTGAAAAGTTTTGAAATCTATTTCAGAGTGTTGTTGGAGAACGGTATTTATGTAGCACCTTCTCAATTTGAATCATGCTTTATGTCTTTGGCACATAGCGATAAAGACATAGAAGAAACCATTTTTGCTTCAGAAAAAGCATTTACAGAGGTAAAAAGATGCCGGAGAGCAAAACAAGCCTAGTTTAGGGCAACATTATCACAAGATAACCAGATTCAAAAATTTGTATTGACAACGAATAAAGATGAGCATATAATGGAGGTGTTTAGAGAATTAAGTATATTTTTTAGTAGAGAAGTTAGTACTAAAAAACTGCATAAAAATTAGGGAAGTTTGGTGAGAATCCAACACGGGGCCGCCACTGTGATGGGGAGCATTTTGCAACAGCCACTGTCTTTCGGGATGGGAAGGTGCAAAAATGCAATGAACCTAAGTCAGGATACCTGCATCTAAATTTTATCCACGAGCCTGGAAATGGATATATTTATTGTTGTGGTTAAAAGGTCCTATCGTTGCGATAGGGCTTTTTTAATTTAATTTTAAATAAGGAGGAAGAAAAGTAATGAAAAAGGTAATGTGGCGAGGCATGAAGGGTGTACTGGTGTTGGCTATGGTATTTGCTTTGGTATGGGTGATGGGCTGTACTGGACAGGTAGCCGGGGACAAGCCTGCTGAGCAGGGAGCTGTGGAAGAGCCGGTGGGAGAGCCAGAACCGGGGAGGTACCCACTGACAATCACGGATTCAGCAGGTGAAACCCTTACTATCGAAGAGCCAGTAAAAAGAGTAGTTGTTCTTAGTGGTGGTAAACTGGAAGCGATTCGTGCTTTGGGGGAAGCAGAAGTAGTAGTTGGTATTGCTGAATCGATAACGAGGAACATCATAAAGTTTCCAGAACTTAGTCAAAAACCGTCTGTCGGCAAGTGGAAAGCGTATGATATTGAAACTATATTAACTCTTGAACCGGATATTGTTCTTGTATGGGCAGCATTTGTAACCCCGGAAGAGCTGCGCCAAGCTGAATTGGAAGCAGCTGGCATTAAAGTTGTCCGCCTGGATTTTCATAAACCGGAAACACTACGGGAAGAAATACTTTTGCTTGGCAAGATCCTTGATCGAGAAGAAGAGGCAGCAGCATATATTGAGTGGCACGATAAATATATTAATCTTGTTACAGAACGGGTGGCAGCAATCCCAGTCGAGGACAGACCAAAAGTGCTGGGCGAGTGGGGTGCGGGAAAAGAATTTGGTCGCCGGGTAATAGTTGGTGGCGGTATGCACGGTTTTATTACTATGGCTGGTGGTATTAATATCGCTCATGGTCTTGTTGATAAGAACGTGGTGGATGTAGAAACAGAATGGATATTGACTGAGAGTCCAGATGTATATTTTCACCGCCAGCATGGTGGAGAGGGAGGTTTTGCAACTGCTGATCCGGCAAGAATGAAAGCAACCCATGCCGAGATTATGGCACTACCTGGTTTTGCGGAACATGTTGCGGCGGTAAAAAACGACAGGGTACACATAATTGATGATGATGCTATAACTGGGTTGGCTTATCCCATTGGTGTCATTTACTTGGCAAAATGGTTTCATCCCGAGTTATTTACTGACCTTAATCCAATAGCAATACACCAGGAAGTTATTGATAAATTTTGGCCCGGTTTCGAGTTTGATATTGCGACCGAAGGTTCATTTTCATATCCATCGCCGAAGTAGATGCAAAAATATTGATTATGTATCATTACTTGCAAAAAGAGGTGAAAGGTTAGTGCCAGCAGAAATCATATCAGAAACTATTTCGAAAACAGCACTAAAAGAGCAGTATACTAAATTTACCGGCAGAAAAGTTTTTTTTATCAGCATACTTTTAACACTACAGCGCAAGGTATAGATAGACATTTTTTTCTTTTTATGATATAGTAATCCTGAGGGTTTCAGGATGCTGTATGGCAGATATTTACCTGAAAAAGCTTTAAAAGAGCAGTTTTTCGGGACGGTTTTTTGTTCCCTTTTTTACAGCTCTGAACAAGTCTCAAAAAAACATTAGGTAGGCATGCAATTTATGACAATCACCTATACAAAAGATGTCATCACAGGAACAGTAAGAGACATTAAACCTGTTGAAATACAGATGGTCCGTCAGACATCTTTAGAACCTGTCTGGAATGAGCTGGTTCGTAAGTATCATTACCTAGGTCATCGCAAGATGCTAGGAGCAAACCTTAAATACCTTGCTTTTTGCGGTGGTTCACCAATAGCGGCCTTGGGTTTTCGTGCAGCCAGCTTAAAACTTAAAACTAGGGACTGCTTTATTGGCTGGTCGCCTGAGCAAAAGTCAGCGCACCTGCCTCAGCTGACCAACAATAACCGTTTCCTTATCTTACCATGGATCAGGGTCAAAAACTTAGGGTCTTATCTTCTTGCTCAAGTTATTTGCCACTTAGCCAAGGATTGGCACCAGTTCTATGGAGAAGAGCTTCTATTGCTGGAAACCTTTGTGGACCCTCGTTATTTCCAAGGTACGGTTTACAAGGCATCTGGTTGGATTCATGTAGGCAGCACCTTAGGCTATACCCGGCAAGGTAAAACTTATAAATATCATGGCAATCCAAAGGAGGTGTACCTTTACCCGCTTCGTGCGGATTTTCGCAGCATTATCGGGTGTCAGCAGCGTCCTTACGTAAAGCCCTCTATCTATACTACGGTATCTACAACATTTGTAGGAAGGAGCAATGACCCTATGCTGCTAGAACGTGTTGGTTGGAATCCGAACATTGCTGCTATTCTTTCTATCGACCCAAAGGAGGTCTCTAAACTAACACAAAAGCTAATTTCTTTCGTAGAAGGATTTGCTGGTTGTTTCCAGAAAAAAGAGCAAATTATAAATGCCACGGCTTATTTAAAGGGCTTAGCCAGCGACCTTGCTGCCAAGTCGATAGAACCTATTGCTATTGAAATCCTAGGAGAAGAAAAAGTACGTGCCCTGCAACATTTTATCACCGGTTCTCCTTGGCAAGAGAGAAAAGTACTGCACAAGAATAAAGAAGATGTTCTACATAAAATAGCCACTCCTTGCGGTATGGCAACAATAGACAGCAGCGAATTCCCTAAAAAAGGCAAGCATTCTGCTGGTGTCGCTCGCCAATACTGTGGTAATATGGGCAAGGTAGAAAACTGTCAGTCAGGCGTTTTTTTAGGCTATGCCAGTAACAAAGGCTACGCACTACTAGACGCTAAACTTTATATGCCTGAGAAGTGGTTCAGCGACGACTATTTTTCACTCCGGGAAAAAGCCCAAGTGCCTACAGAGTTAACTTTTCAAACCAAAGTACAAATCGCTTTGGAACTGCTTGAAAAAGCAGGGAAAACGGAGTCTTTTAGTTGCCAATGGGTCGGAATGGACAGTTTCTTTGGCAAAGACGCCACTTTTCGCAAAACTATCGGTGAAAAATATTACTACTTTGCCGACATCCATGCTAATGCTTCGGTCTGGCTAGAGAGACCGGAAGCATGCCCTGAGCGACCGCAGGGAGTCGAATGGGTTGGTCTGCCACCCTACAAAGGCCGTGGTCCTTATCCGCAAAAAGAAAGACCGCTTACAGACTCAATAAAGGTCTCTCAGCTGGCAAAAGACCCCTCCCTTCCCTTCGAAACAGTAAACTTAGGGGAAGGTGCTAAAGGTCCTATTTTTGCCGAAGTTGTTCGCCTGCGTGTGATTGAACAGCGAGATAATATGCCCGGAGCAGAGTGCTGGTTATTCCTACGCAAAACTACAGATGGGAAAATCAAATATGCCTTTAGCAACGCACCTGTGGATACCCCTATGGAAGAGATGATTCGTGCTTCCTCTATGCGCTGGTCTATAGAGCAGTTGTTTCAGGAAGGAAAAAGATACCTAGGTATGGACCATTATGAAACTCGTTCTTATCCAGGCTGGCACCGCCATATGACTCTGGTTTTCCTGACCATGCACTTTTTACTGGGAGTCCGACTAGACTTTGGAGAAAAAAAACTATATAACGCTTCCTCTGGCTCGGCGACTCTTAGTTGCCTCTCTGACAGGGGATTCAAACAAGATCAGGCAGACAATCAAAACTGTTTCCTACCTGTTCCGTAGAGCTGAGGTTGCTCGTGTATCGCACCGCAAGAAATGGTTGGACGTTATGCAGTGCTAAAGACTTGAATGAGGTTCTAAACAGACCTGCCTCATTCGGCTATGCTCAGAGCACAAGCGTAGCGAGTCGAATGGGGTAAACTCAGTCGAAGGGGTTGCCGTTTGCGTCCTTTTATTTAGTTTTGATAGAAGGTCTAGTTAAGTATGCTCATTTTTCACCTCTAATCTGGACTATTTTTGATAAGGGCTCTTGAAGGCATTGTTAGAAATTAGCTCAGCAGGTAATAGCTTTCTAAACAAGACAGAATTTGCAATTATTGCTAAATATTAAGCTGAATGTGCTGCTTTTTTGTTGCGCTTGCGCTGTAGTGCTATGCTGGTTTTATAAATTTTGCTCGTGAAATTTTTGGTTTACTAAATAGTCCTGTTTGGAGATTTATAGCTAAAGATAGAGAGGTGGTAGAAGCGATGAAAGTCGCAGTAGCGTCTAAAGATGGCTTATATGTAGATTCTCATTTTGGCAAAGCAGCACAATTCATGATTTTTGAGATAGACAACGGCAATCCCCGGCTTTTAGAAGTCAGAGCCAATACTTTTACGGGTGGAGGTGGCGAGTGTAGCCCGGGCGTAAAAGACTTATTGGGTGAAGTGATAAATCTTTTGGATGACTGTGAAGTAATTATTTGCCAGAAGATCGGCAGTTGCGCCCTTGATCAACTGGTTGCTAAGGGCATTAAGGTAACTGAAAGCAGTGATTCGGTTTTAGAAAGCATTTCGACGGTGGGGAACGAGGTTAAAAGGTTAAAAGGTTAAAAGGTTAAAAGGGGAACGGATAATCTTTCGAACTTTTGATTTCTTAATTACTCAGTCACTCAGTCACGACGTGAGTGACTAAGTGACTAAGTGACTAAGTGACTAAGTGACTAAGTGACTAAGTCATCCTACGGCTGTAAGTGAATAAGTAGGAACGAGGTTCAGGGTTCAGGGTTCACGGAACGAAAAACTTCCCGTTCCCCCGTCCCTTACTCAGTCACTCAGTCACTCAGTCACTTAGTCACTTACTT
>CAZIRG010000034.1:0-12489 GCA_964541505.1 uncultured Syntrophomonadaceae bacterium
CTATTAAAATAACCTTTAAAAAAATTTTTATACAAAAATAAAAAAGGGGACTTTTTACTTTTTTAAAAAAGTAAAAAGTCCCCTTTTCCCTAATATTAAATACTTTCTTAAATGATGGTTTTGTGTTGTTACCCATAAAACTTGAGGCGTAAAACCTCCATCATCTGCGGTATATTGTGATGGTATAATGTTTCACGTGACTAACACTCCTCTTCCTGTTTTTTGTTTCTTAGTAGTGGTAGTAGTTGATTTTTTTGTCTATTAACTTCATTGTTTCATTTTTAGTGTAGTTAAAAATACGATGCATTGCATCCTCCGTTACGCCTGTCGGCTCGTTTACCGGAACCGGGTCACCGTTGTTTAATAGCTCCTGGGACACTAATTCCCAACCTGCTGCGCCGTTGGCGAACACAAACCGCCTATGCGATATCCAAGCCGTGTAGTCTGGCTCGTTGACGTGAATCTTTGCGTAGTACAGCTTCGTAAACTCTTCAACATACAGCGTTGCCACTCCTCCTTCAATGTTAGTGCACTGGAGCGTCAGTTTCGTGACGCTGCGAGTATACGCCTCACCCCACTTGCGCAGTGCGCTGCGTCGTGCGTTGAGTTCAGCCAGTGATAATTGCTCGGCAGCAAACACGGACATGGACTCGCGAACCGCATTGTTGGCCAACGCAAAGTCAGGTGTTATTTGAGCAGTGTCGACCAGTGCCGATGTCCGCCGAGTGATGAAGTCGTTGGCAAGTGAGAGGAGATCGTTGATAGGCACAGTTTCTTCGAGATCAGCTTGACTAAAGGTAATTTGTGCCGATATAGTGGCACAAATACCAATAACCAATGCGGCCACAAGAGCGAAAACAATCCATTTGCGCATTTTCTTTACATCCCTCTGTTTTTGAAATAAGTTTCTTTTAAACCTCTTAAATTACTACAGTTGTGAAAAAGGTATTACAGTTTCAGTCTGTTCACTAAAGACTGACCAAGTTGAATACACCCCTGATGGGAATCTGTATCCCCTTTGGGCAGCTATTTTTATCCAAGTATTTGAATTTTTATTTTTTACTGCATAACCCCACCAGTAATAATAAGTATTTGGCTGAAATAGAGTAGCGTCAGCAGAGCCTACTGTAAAAGGTCTTTCATTATTATCATCAAGAAATTGCGTATCTCAATATGCTCTCGGCTGATTACTATCCCATAAAGTACCCGGGGGAGTTGAAGGATCGTAATTATACCAGCTGTGTATATATGCATTATTATCCTAATTGTAAATGACGCAATCTATTTCTAACGTTTCATTGGAATCTTCTCTTAGGCCTTGTAGCCTTTGAAGGCTACTCCAAGAAAAGTCCCTAAATAAGAAAACCGAGTTGGGATACGCTGCACTATCCCAAGCTGATACTTGTCCGGAAGTAGGAACCCAAGTAGTAGGATTCCTATGAACGGCTAGAGCTATTCCAGTAAAACAAATTAACTGAGCTGTAATTAACACTAAAAGAATTATTTTTTTCATTAATATTCCTCCCGTAATTAGTTTAAAGGTAGTTTATTTATCCAGAACAATATAGTGAATAGAAACATTTTTGTTCGTTGATAACCTGTTAATATTCCTCTTTTCTCCTGATATCATTATGCTATAAATTAATATGGTATTTTTATCGTTGAAATCTTTTAACCGCTGTAATTGGTCTTCTAAAACTTGCTCCGCTGAGTCCCTGAGCTCAGAGCCTTCTTCAAGTTCACTTATTCTTAACTTAAGTGCTGCAATACCTTCATTAAGCATGGCTACGTATTGCTTTTTATAATCACTAATTATAACTTGCCCTAATCGTTGGTTCTGCTTTACCACATATCCACCATAGTAAATCCTTCCATTAATTTTAGAAACATGGTTAAAAGTTACTTGATCTAGATCCAAGCTGGCAACAAGGTCAATAGCGTCTTCTAATAAAATATTCTGATTTAAGGATATTACAGCCTGTGCTTTTTCGTTAGTACTTTTGGCGTGTAGTAAGCTTGTACCAAGCAATATAAGAATAATCATTAGCAAAACATATTTTCTCATTTCACACACTCTTTTATTATTAGTTAAATGCATCATTTTTAAATTAGTAAAAATATCTTTTATACTGATATAGTCCAAAACCTAACATTTGTCGACAAATGCGAGTCAGCAGTTATAGTTATTTCTTGTTTTTTATCCTTACCGCTCTTTGCAATATATTTTTAGCCTGCACTAGGGAGCCTTTCTCTCCACCATCCAGCATTCTGGCAATCTCTTTAACTATATTAGCATCATCTATATACTGCACCGAAGTAACAGTTCTATTCCCTATGCTTTCTTTTTTTATCTGAAAATGGGTATCTGCCAGAGCTGCTATCTGCGGCCAATGCGTAATGCAAATAACTTGATGTTGTTTGGAAATGTTGAGCATTTTTTCTCCCACAGCTTGTACCGTTTTCCCACCAATACCTGCATCAATCTCATCAAAAACCAGCGTTGGAATCCATTGCTGCTTGGCTAGAACACTTTTTAAAGCCAGCATTACTCTAGACATTTCTCCTCCGGAGACTATTTTATGTAAGGCTTTGGGGGGTTCTCCCTGATTAGCAGAAAAGAAAAACTCGACAAAGTCACAGCCGGTTTTATCCAATTTTTTTGACGTAAAATTAACCTCGAATACAGCATCTTGCAAAGCGAGCTGCTCTAAATGCTTTTTAACTTCAGCTGCGATTTTTTTACTTTTTTCAGAGCGAATTTTAGATATTTTTTGAGCCAGATCCACAGTTTCTCGATTCAGTTTTTCCTTTGCTAGATTTAAATTGTTTATTTTTTCTTCTCTAGTTTCCAACTCTTCTTTCTCCAATTCAACTGTGGCCGCATAATTTAATATTTCGGCTACTGAATTACCGTACTTTACTTTTAACCTGTCAATTTCTTCTACCCTTTTTTCCACATCTGCCTTTTCATGCGCATCCAGATCAATATTTTCGCCAAAACTTCTTAATTGGCGGGCTACATCCTGCATGATTTCAGCTGCCGACACCATCTGCTCCTGTATTTCCCCTAAAGTGTCATCCAGCCCTGATAGTTCTGTCAGAAAAGCAACTACGTTCTGTGTTCTATCATTTATACAAGGATAATTGCTGCTTACCGCTAATTCATTATAGGCATCGAAGGAAAGTTTTATTATTTTCTCTGCATTATTTAAAAAACTCAAACGACGCTTCAGTTCTTCCTCTTCACCGTTTTTCAAACAAGCTTCATTGATTTCACGTAGCTGAAAATCATAAAGATCTAACTTGTGTAATCTTTCTTTTTCATCCAATGATAAATCTATTATTTGTTTTTTTATTTTTTGCAGCTTTTCATAGCTTGCTCCCAATCGTTTCTTTAAAACAAAAAGTTCCTCACCGCAAAGCACATCCAAAACTTCTATATGTTTATTAGGGTCTAAAAGAGACTGGTGTTCATGTTGTCCATGGAGATCAATAATATTTTGTCCGATTTTTTTTAAAACTGCTAAAGGAACGATAATGCCGTTTAGACGGCAGATATTTTTGCCTTGACGATTTATTTCTCGCGAAATAATAATTTCAGAATCTACCATTTCTAGTTTTTTTAGTTCATCCCAAGCAGGCGAATTGGCTTTGACTGAAAAAACTCCTTGGATAAAAGATTCCTTGCATCCCATACGTATATTATCCGTATAAGCCCTGTCACCCAGCAGTAGTTTGATAGCACCTAGAAGAATAGATTTTCCTGCACCTGTTTCTCCGGTTAAAACATTTAACCCAGCAGAAAACTCCAAAGAAACATCTTCTATCAAAGCAAAATTCTTTACTTCCAGTCGGATTAGCATGAGTTTTTTTATCCTCCACAATTACTTCATCTTTAATTTATGATGCAGAATCTTATAAAAATTATTTTCCTTGAAATTAACCAGTCTGGTCTTATTGGGAGATTTTTGCACAATAATCTCATCTTCATTTTGCAAGGAAAAACCCAATTGACCATCAACAGTTAAAACAACCTCCGTATGTCGAGAAAATACCTGTATCTTGATTATATCATTTTCGTGTACGATTACCGAACGATGATGCAGCAAATGCGGACAAATCGGCGTTATAATGATCACCCCCAAAGAAGGATTTACAATCGGTCCCCCAGCAGAGAGCGAATAACCTGTTGAACCAGTCGGGCTGGAAATAATCACACCATCTCCTGGGTGCGTTTCGAAAAAATCATCATTGATATAAGTTTTAAGATCAATGATACGAGAAAAAGGACCTTTCGAAATAGCAATATCATTTAACGCTTCATACTCTGCCAGTTTTTTCCCCTGACGCAGGACGCTAGCTGAGAGCATCATTCTGCTTAATACCAAGTAATCTTCTGTCAAAATTTTTTTCAGTCCCGTCTGAAGTTCACTGGTTTCTACCGTCGCCAAGAAACCCACCTCGCCCAGATTTATGCCTAGTATGGATATGTTCTTCCCGGCAAATTCTCTGGACACTTTGAGTATAGTACCATCTCCACCTAAGACCAAAACTATATCAACTATCTCATGCCATTCAGTATGCGGCTTATAGCGATCAGGTTGATTTAATTTTTTTGCTCCTTCTTCATCCAGATAAAAGTTAACTTTGTTAGCTTGCAAAAAAACAATTATTTCCCTAGCAGTTGCCAGAGCATTTTCTTTCTGCCAGTTAATTTTTAGGGCCAAATTTCGCATAAAATACCTCCTGTAAAAATTAAAAAAAGAACTACTATTATAATTAACAATACAAAGATTAAAATAGCAAACAAGAAAAACGACCTGCTTTTCTGAAAACGAAATTCTATTTTTTGCATCTTTTCTGTCTCCGGATTTACCAGTAGGAGACCGTGTGGTTTAAATACACTATAAAGCAGCAAAAGCTTGTTTCTAAGCACGGGATTATTCAATCTTTCCGCATCTTCACTTGTTCTAATAATCACAATATAATCTCGACCATCCTTTTTAACGGCAAAATCATAGGTAAGAGAGAAGGCACTCTCTCGCCCATTTACTTTCATCTTGACATCTGAACTCATTTTGTAAATAGAAGCACTATATCCTTTGTTTTCTAAATATTTAATGACAGAAAACTCTTTTTTCTTCAAATGCGGCTGCACTTTATTAAACCCCGCTTTAAAAAAAATATAAAATAAAATGCCGGCTATTATTACTAACAAAAAAACAATATCAATCCATCTCATTTTCCCAACTCCAAATTTGCTTTTTTAACTACCTCATCTATGCAATTATTAGTAGGTTTTGAGGTAGAGGCAAAATCCTCTTTTATTTTTATTAAGTAAGCGAGGTACTCGATGTTACCTTTTGGACCTTTGAGAGGAGAAAAAGTAAGGTCTTTTAAAAAATAGTTTTCTTTTTCTGCTGTTAAGAGCAAATTTTTTAGAACCTCTTTATGTATCTCAGCATCTCGCACCACCCCACCCTTACCTACTTGTCCTCTTCCCGCTTCGAACTGCGGCTTGACAAGGGCAACAACTTCATCTACTTTCAAGTTATTTAAAACAGGTAAAACCAGTTTAAGGGAGATAAAAGATACATCAGCAGTCGCTAAGTTAATAATCTCGTTAAAATCAGCAGGGGTTAAATAGCGTAAGTTAGTACGTTCCATATTAACAACCCGGGGATCCTGCCTTAATGACCAAGCAATCTGGCCATGACCAACATCAACAGCATAGACCTTCCTAGCTCCTTTTTGTAACAAGCAATCCGTAAAACCTCCTGTAGATGCCCCTAAATCAATTATTACCCTATCACGAACAGTAATGCTGAATGTTTTCAGAGCCTTCTCCAGTTTGTAACCACCACGGCTGACATAAAGTTTTCTTTTGCTTTTTATGGTTATAGCAATATCGACGTTAACTTTCGTGCCTGGCTTGATAATAATCTGATCATTGCCAATAAAAACTTCCCTTGCCATAAGTGATGCCCTAGCTTTTTCCCTGCTGGGAAAATAACCTTTTTCTACTAAAAGTGAATCTATTCTTTTCTTTTCCTGACGCATACCTTAAAATTCCTTTATTTTAGATTCACATAGCTTAAGTCCACATAAATCTCTTCCTGTTTGACAAATTGTTTCTGAGTTCAAACCGTATAAATCTAGGAGCTTTGCCCGTGCTCCATGCTTAGCAAACGCTGACGGAAGCCCCAACCTTTTGATCTGCACCTCAAATAGGCTCTCTTCTTCCAGAACTTCTAAAACTCCGCTGCCAAATCCTCCTGCCAAAACATTTTCTTCCACAGTAATAATCCTACCGCATTTAGCAACCTGGCTCAAGATCATTTTTCGGTCCAAAGGAGCAGCAAAACGAGGATTGATAACGGCTGCTTTAATCCCATAGCGCAATAACATTTCTGACGCCTGTAAAGCAGGTTTTACCATGGTTCCTAAGGCAAAAATGGCCAGGTCTTTCCCCTCTTTAATTACCTCAGAAGTGGCAAGGGGAATATCTTGCAAGGAAGCTTTTAAAGATACACCTTCCCCCGTCCCTCGTGGATACCTGACAACACAAGGGCAGTTTAAATTGATAGCTGTACTTAACATATGTCTTAATTCAGCTTCGTTCCTAGGAGCCATAATAACCATACCGGGGATACTTCTTAAAAAAGAGATATCAAAAACACCATGGTGAGTTGGACCATCTTCACCCACTAATCCTGCTCTATCTACAGCAAAAACAACAGGCAGATTTTGCAAAGCAACATCATGCAAAATCTGGTCATAAGCGCGCTGCAAGAATGTCGAATAAACAGCAACAACAGGCTTAAATCCCTGTGTAGCTAGACCAGCCGCAAAAGTCACCGCATGTTGTTCAGCAATCCCCACGTCGTAAAACCGATCAGGAAAAGCAGCAGCGAATGAATCCAGACCAGTGCCCCCTGCCATTGCTGCCGTTATTGCCACAACATCTTTTTTCTCAACTGCTATTTCCTTTAATGTAGCACCAAAAACTTCTGTATAAGTAGGCGTATCCGCTTTTTTAACAGGGTTAGCAGTTTTTATATTGAAAGGTCCTATTCCATGAAATTTATCTGGGTTTTCCTCGGCAAAAGCATACCCTTTTCCCTTTTTTGTTAAAACGTGCAAAAGCACAGGTCCCTTGATCTGTTTTATTCTGCTTAACACCTCTTGCAAGGAACTAATGCTATGCCCGTTAACCGGGCCAAGGTAGGTAAATCCCAGCTCTTCAAAAAAAACACCTGGAACTACTAGGTATTTGAAGCTGTCTTTTATTCTCTCTACAGTTTTTGCCACTCTATCACCAATTGCTGGTATTCTTTTCAATATATACTCAACATCTTCTTTAAGCTTGTTATATTTTGGGTCTACCCTTACCCTGCCCAGGTAAGCTGCCATACCGCCCACATTTTCGTTGATAGACATTTCGTTATCATTTAAAACTACAAGTAAATCATTTTTCCCTTCCCCGGCATTGTTCAAAGCCTCAAAAGCCATTCCACCCGTCAAAGCACCATCACCGATTACCGCAATAACCCGGTAATTATCGCCTTTAATATCGCGTGCACAAGCCATGCCTAGAGCTACTGAAATAGAGGTGCTGCTGTGACCAGTTTCAAAGTGGTCATGTGGACTTTCTGACTTTTTAGGAAAACCAGAAAGACCACCATATTCGCGTAGTGTATGGAAAAGCTCCCTTCTACCTGTTATTATTTTATGTATGTAGGATTGATGTCCTACATCCCAGATTATTTTATCTTGCGGGCTATCAAAAATAGTATGTAAAGCCAGGGTAAGCTCCACCACTCCTAA
The DNA here is from genome assembly GCA_964541505.1 of uncultured Syntrophomonadaceae bacterium. Classification (GTDB taxonomy): domain Bacteria; phylum Bacillota; class Dethiobacteria; order PWVN01; family PWVN01; genus CAZLTH01. The sequence goes on from CAZIRG010000034.1 coordinate 7,828, forward strand.
ATTAGGCGCCAGGTGCCCTCCATTTTGTGATACAATCTCCGTCAGAAAAAGCCGTATCTCTACCGCTAAAAGTTTCAATTCCGGCACAGATAGTTTTTTTAGGTCGGCAGGAGAATTTATATTATCTAAAAATTCATATGACATTCTATTTACTGCTCCTAATTATTTTAAAATACCTTTCAGGCTAGTAATTATTTGGCTGACTAGTAGAATCACCTCTGTAGACCGGTTTATAGCCAAACTTTTCCCCCAGGCTTTTCCTCCTACCGTGAGTGAAGCAATGGCAGCAGTCAATGCAATACCCAAAAAAAGCGGATTTACAGCAGGATAGATCTGAGAAAGACGAAAAACAAGCAAAGCACCAATAGTACCACTTATAATTCCACTGATATCCCCAATAACATCGCTGCTGAAATTAGAAACCATATCTGCATTTCTTACGAAAAAAATTGCTTCTTTAGCCGCAAAAACCTTCCTAGCAGCTTTAGCATGAAAAGGAGCTTCATTTGCAGCAGCGGCGGCAACACCTATAATATCAAATATTATGCCCGCTAATATAATCAAGAGTAGTATAATAAAAGACAGCAGCAAAGAATCAAGAAAACCCATCAGAAGTCGGGCAGCTAAGCTAATAATTATAGACAAAAAAAAAGTCCAAACAGCAACCGCCACTACCCATTTGTAAGACGATTTCTTTTTAATATGTTTTCTCATAGTAACAGTTTTAAATTCCAACTCCTTCTCAAAAAGTGACTCAGTGACTCAGTAGGGATAAAGCACGATGGGGCTAGTAAGTGAATCAATGTGTCAGTCAGGCTGTAGCACGGCAAACTAACATTTGAATGCGAATCAAGTGTCCGCTGATTTACGTTAATCTGCCGTGAAACAAAGTCTGTCAGTGTGTCAGCAGGAACGAAATGGGAGGTGGCAAGGCGTCCGAGGTGAGACTTCCAGTGGATGTCGAACGCTTACGAGTCCCTGCCAAGCGAGGTTAGAGGTTGGAAAACTCCCAAGGCTACCTAGGTTGCCCTTCCCTGTCACCTCGCTGACTTACTCAGTCACTCAGTCACTTAGTCACTTACTAAACAAGTGCAAGTGGCAGTCTCCCGGATAAACTTTACGGCTTAGGTCCAGCAGGTTTTCCCAGACAATCACCGTGCGTTGCCGCTACGGCAGTTACCTTTTAAGACTATCTCCACAGCGTCACCGCCTTGTGGGACTGGATTACCACTGAGCTCGTACTTTAATCCCCGGAAGACCTCTTGATAGAGCAGCCTAGGAGTTTTCCTCTATAACTCACTCTTTGCCCCTAGCCTCTTTTGCAGATATGGTTTCTTTCTGAAAATCAGACCTCTCCCATACCCACTCAAGGCAGGCTACACTGCACACAGCTTTTACCGCATACAGGTTTCACCCCAAGCCGTAATCTTTTAGTTCTTAGACTAATTCATCACTTGCTTGGGTCTCCACGGAAGCAGGGTCAACGCCTACATGCCTTTGTAGATCGCCCCATCTTCCTTAACTCCCAGCACCGACCCCCAACTGGGCGTCGGCAGCCAGCACCAGGAACTTCATCGGTGTGCCCTCAACGAATTTTTAGGCCCGTCTTCAAGGCAAGATGAGCTAACTAGGATACTGCGCCACTTGCAAAATCTTAACTACGAGTTGATTATAACATATCTATACTCACGAAGGCAACTACCTTACATTTCATCAGTAAAGATGCTTATTTGTTTTTCTTACTTGAGCACAAAAGCACTCCGGAACGAGATGTGTCTATACAGCTTATGAAGTATATGACTAAAATATAGGAATTTGCACGTCAAAATACAAAAAGTACTAAAGATAAACTGCCATGCAACTTCCGGCAACCAGGCAAGTACAACCCTAACCAGTCTCTTTTAGTGCTTTTTCTTGTTCCTGTTGTCATCCCCGCGACTTCCTTCTTCTGGACAATCAAAAATTTTGCAGGTTAGTTACAAAAGAAACGTTCAAAAGGGCTCAGATAGCGATGGATAGGCACTATCTGAGCCCTTTTAACATGCAAAACTTCTGATTGATCCCTTAAAGAACCGTCCCCAGTGGTTCATTTACACCTTACTCATTCTTCTTCAGCAGTAATAATCTCCAGCTGTTTTATAAAAAGTTCGATATCCTGACTGAGTCTAGCTATGGTAGTTGGCAACTCTTGTAATAATTCCTTTAATCTAATTGAGTCGAGGTTAAAGCCATAAACATTGCGAAACACATGCCTGAAAGCCCTGTATTTGTCTAGTTTTTTCCAAGTTTCCCTCGAAATCACAGGCGGCCTTATCCCAGAAATTTCTAGCACCATCTGTTTCAGTAACTTTAGATGCCAATCCAAACCTTCCGGCACTGACTCATCTATTTCCACACTTATTATTTTAAAAATACTTTCTACAGCAACATAAAAATCATGTAATATCGATCCTAGTGCTCTTAAAATAAAATTGTCTTCTTCCACAACTACCACACAACTATTGCTGCCGTTCTTAATTATGCCTCTTTTTCTGAGCTCTAAAACCAAAATTTCCATACTATCCAAGTCTTCTTTTATCCTTGCCTTTAATATATTTATATCTTTTGCTGTCATAAAATTATCCCTTCCTCTTTGGCTTTTTTGGCAAAATCTGGAAAAGCATCTTCGGCTAAAATAAGGCTCAAAGGGAAAGGAGCTGCTATATGTTCTGCAGTTGCCAGAGCTTCCCATACCTTCTCTTTTTGAGGAAATCCTTCCAAAAAAATATCTATATCAGAATGTGCGGAAAAATGTTTCCCTCTTGATAGCGAACCAAACAAGTAAACATTTTTCACACCATATTTTTCCTTTAAAAAAACCGTCACCGCATTAGCTTTATATAAAGCATCTTCACGTCTTTTCTTTTCTGCTCGCTCCTTTTTTTGGCGCCGCTCTTGCCATTTTTTTTTCATTTCTTGAAGTTTTAAATCTTCCAAAATTCGCACCTCTGTTTCATTCACCTGCATCATTTTCTCTCCTGCAATATCTAACCCGTTTTATAAAACAAACATCGAACCACCAGGAACCGTCCCCGGTGGTTCCGGCAATTTTAGCATCTCGTTCGATATGCACGTGAAACGGCTCATCCTTATCACCCGAATAGAAGAAAGACCGGCAAGATCCATCTCGCAGTATTGTAGGTATTTATCTTTCTCACCTAATCTCTTGGGTGTCACGCATAACAACCAAACTCACCCGTCGCTAACAGTATGAACACAAAACTTTGAAAACCACCAAAGCAAGAACCTTCCTTACTTACCCTAAAAATATTTTACCACATAATAGCCAATAAAACAAGGAAAGAAAAGTAAAAACAGACAATGGGAACGTCCCTATGTCACGCATAATGATGCGTCCATATATTCGTGTCAAAAAAGAACCGTCCCCAGTGGTTCACCGTCCCCAGTGGTTCATTAGATTATGGCCTACACCAGTATATCAACAGGACTCAATCTTCAAAATTTACAAAAATTTAAGCCCTCCTATAGACTAATTTCTTGGCAAGATACCTCAAGCCACTCGCCTTCTCGCCCAAAGGTTGCAGACTTTCCACAGCTTCCCTATAAAGTCTCTCTGCTTCCTTCCAAGAAACTTCCCGACCCAGAATAGAGACATAAGTAGCTTTCTGCAACTTCCGGTCGCTACCCGGCTTTTTACCCAGAGTCTGTTCATCTCCTGTTTCATCTAGCAGATCGTCAACAATCTGGAAGGCCAGTCCAATTTTTTCAGCATAAAAAGTAAGGCTGGTTAATATTTCTTCCTTTCCCCCAGCTAGTATAGCCCCACAACGCACTGAAGCCCTGATTAATGCGCCTGTTTTATTGCGGTGAATGCGATCCAGCATCTCCTTATTTATTTTACAATCCTGAGACCTCAAGTCCAGCACCTGTCCTCCGATCATACCTCTTATTCCTCCACTGGCAGCAATTTCTCTAATAATCACAATAATTCTCTCCAGAGGAATCTCCTTCATCCTGCTCAAATCACTCAAAATCTCGAAAACATAAGTCAGCAAAGCATCTCCAGCCAGTATAGCCATATCTTCTCCAAAAACCAGGTGATTGGTAGGCTTTCCCCGCCGCAAAGCATCATCATCCATAGCCGGCAGATCATCATGTATCAAAGAATAAGTGTGCATAAATTCCAAAGCGCACGCAACGGGCAAAGCCTTTTTATAAGACATACCCAGAGCTTCGGCAGTCTCCAAACACAACAGGGGTCGCAATCGTTTACCCCCGGCAAAAAGACTGTAACTCATCGCCTGGTATATTTCTTCTGGATAACAACTCTCCGGGGGCAGGTATTCTTTTAAAGCCCTGTTGATAGCCACTATTTTTTCTTTAATTAGCTCTGCTAGTTCCAACTGTACTTCGCCTCCACGATCAAGAAATATCTCTTGTTACATTTTATAACATATATTCTTGCTAGTCAAAAAATAAGAGCAAACAGCACTGCCAAAAACCACTGGGTGGGATTTAATCTTATGTAACAAATAATTACATAATTGGGAATAATGATAGTGGACAAAAAAAGAAATACAATATAAGATGTTAGGCTCATTCTCAAAAAGGATGATTAGAGCAAAGTATAAAAAGCACAATACAATCATACCAAGGAGTTCG
>CAZIRG010000035.1:0-12460 GCA_964541505.1 uncultured Syntrophomonadaceae bacterium
TTGCTTGCAAGAAATGTTCATCATCATACCCTCTTATATATTTACATAATTCTAAGCAAATCCTCCATTTCATTTGTTTTGTTTCGTTTCATCAAAGTTTCTACCGCTTTCAGTGGACTTTTGTTTTCATATAATATTCTGTACATTTCTGTAGTAATCGGCATCTGTATTTTTAATTTATTAGCTAGATTATAGGCAATTTTTGTTGTTGTATAGCCTTCAACTACCATCTGAGAATTATTGATTATATCTAGGGGAATTTCACCTTTACCGATAGAAATACCAAACCTCCGGTTACGACTATGTTTACTGGTACAGGTAACAAAAAGGTCACCTATGCCAGATAACCCGGAAAAGGTAAGTGGTTTTGCTCCCAAGGCAGTCCCCAGTCTGGCCATCTCAATCAGTCCCCTGGTCATCAAAGCTGCTTTGGTGTTATCTCCATAGCCTAATCCATCACAGATTCCTGCTCCGATAGCGATAATATTTTTTAATGCTCCCCCTACCTCGACACCTATCAGATCAAGATTTGTATATACTCTTAATCTATCCGTCATCAAGATATTTTGTACTTTTTCTGCCGTTTGCAAGCTCGGAGAAGCAACAACAGTAGCAGAGGGAACTTCCCTGCTTATTTCTTCAGCATGGTTGGGTCCAGAAAGTGAAACCACGCAAGTTTGATAATCTAGATTTGCTTCCGTAGCAATAATTTGAGAAAGCAATGTTGTTTGTTCGCTTCCGAGTCCTTTAGCAGCATTTACAATAATAGCTTTTTCAGACAATAAAGGGGCTATTTTTCTAATTATTTTTTTTACTACCCTGGAAGGAACAGCAATTATAATAATTTCTTTGTTGTCAATCACCTTTTCTAAATCAGTAGAAGGAAATATATTCTCAGAAAGATTAACTCCAGGCAGATAAGCTCTGTTTTCCTTATCTTTCCGTATCAGGGAAGCTAATTCTGTTCGCCTTACCCAAAAATCTATTACATAACCTTTTTCTCCTAAAATATGTGCCAAGGCAGTACCCCAACTCCCTGCCCCAATGATAGCAATTCTTTCCATGACTACGTGCACCTCCATTTTGTCAGATGTTTACCTTTTTGCCAACTTTATTTTCTTGACCTTTGAGAAGGCGTTTTATGTTATCACGATGTCTTATTATAGCCAGCAGAGAAAGCAAAGTACTTATTAAAACAACTAGTGGCGTAACTTCAATTCTGGAAGTTTCTCTTAAAATCCATAATAATAAAGGGAAGATAGCTGCACCTGTCAGCGAGGCTAGGGAAACGTAGCGGGTAAGTATTATAATTAAAACACCTAGCACAGTTATAACTCCTAGAACAGGTAAACTTAAGCCAGCAATAACTCCTAAACTGGTAGCAATCCCCTTCCCTCCCCGAAAACCAAAATAAACAGGCCAATTATGCCCTATCACAGCAGCAAGTCCGCTTAGCATTACTACTGTAGGAGTTCCAACCAACCAATCTGCGAGAAAAATGACTATTAATCCTTTGCCTACATCCAAGGCTAAAACCAGTACAGCTGCCGCAGGGCCTATAGTCCTTAAAATATTAGTTGTACCAACACTCTTACTACCGTATTCTCTTACATCAATACCTTTGAGAAACTTTCCCGCAAGGTAGCCGGTAGAAACAGAACCAAGCAGATAGGCAACAATAATTGTCAGCAGACTCATCTTTCTGTTCTCTCCTTTTTTTCTCTTACTAAAATCCTGATAGGAGTACCATGAAAACCAAAAGCCTGACGCAGCTTATTTTCCAGATGCCTAACATAGGAAAAATGTAAAAGTTTTTTATTGTTGACAAAAACAGAAAACTTCGGCGGACCTACTTTAAATTGGGTAATATAATATATCTTTAAAGTTTTACCTTTCATTGCTGGTGGAGGAGTTGAAACAAGAACATCTTGTAAAAAACTATTTAAGAGACCCGTGGATATTCTTTTATTATATTCTTGGTATACTTTTTCCACCAGTGAAAACATTGGCGTGACTCTTTGCCCTGTTTTGGCTGAGATAAAAGTTATGGGAGCATAGCGAACAAAGGCAAGATCTTGTTCCGCAGTAACTTTAAGTTTTCTTGCCATGTATTCCCTGTTCTCCATGGCATCCCACTTATTAAAAGCGATTATTAATGCCTTGCCGGCAGTATCTGCATAACCAAGAATCCTCTTGTCCTGTTCAGTAATACCTTCCAGAGAATCAATAACTGCAATCACAACGTCCGCATCTTCTATAGCTTTTAAAGCACGCAACATACTATAGTAGCCAACATTATCTTTAATCTTGCCCTTTTGTTTTAAACCGGCAGTATCAACCAAAAGATAATTCTTGTCCTCAATAGTAATCAAGGTATCAATGGCATCCCGAGTAGTTCCGGGTAAATCGCTTACAATAGCTCTTTCTTCCTTTGCTAAGTAGTTAACAAGTGAAGACTTGCCTACATTGGGTTTGCCAATAATAGCCACTTTTACTCCTTGAAAAAAATTTTCTTCTGTTTCTGGCAGCAAGTCTACTATTCTATCCAGCAGATCTCCTATGTTCAAACCGTGCACCGCTGAAATAATTACTGGTTCTCCTAACCCCAGTGCATATAAATCATACTTATATTGATCCGATCTACGACCTTCTCCTTTATTACCTGCTAAAACAACTGCCTTTTTAGTTCTTTTCAACATGTCTGCTATTTCTATATCTAGGTGAGTGAGACCTATTCTTGAGTCTAAAACCATCACAATAATAGATGCTTGCTCTATAGCTAAACGAGCCTGTTTTCTCACCAGCTCTGCCAAAGGATCTGTCTTGTCAAAAGAAATACCACCTGTATCAACAAGAATAAAATTATTATTTTGCCATTCCGCCCTGCCATAAATACGATCCCTAGTAATTCCAGAGACTTTTTCTTCAATAGCAATTCTTTTTTGTATTATGCGATTAAATAAAGTAGATTTCCCCACATTCGGCCTTCCCACAATAGCTACCACTGGCTGAGACATAAGCGTTATACACCTCCGCTATCCCTTCTTATTTATAATTCTAATTAACTCGCCGATTCCCTCCACAGGTGTCATTTTAACACCCACGATTTTCTGCACTGCAGCAACTGTAAAATCGTCAAGGAATAAGTTGCGACCGTCTTTCAGCATGGTCTCTGAAAAGAATATTTCATCCCCCAATGGTCTATTCTTTAACCCCGCTATCAAATCACTACCGGTAAGTAGTCCGCTTACTGTTACCTTTTGGCCAAAATAAAGGTTTTCTAGTGGTAACAAGGTTACTTCTAGATTGACGACTTCGTTTAATTCTTTTACTACTGGTAAAAACACTTTTCCCATCGATTTTCCGCAAACAATACTCAAGCTATAGGGTGTAGACAGTTTTTCGGGCAATAGTCTTTTCTCTTTCCTATAGTTGTCCAGAAACAACCTTACTAGGCCTACACCGTTTTCGAGCTGGGGAAAGCCTTCATATTCTTCCAATGCAGGTATCTCCACTGCAGCAGAGAGATAAAATTCATCTGCAGCATAAACCAGCAATTTCCCTTGATTGTTTTTGAACGTTTTTTGCCATTTGTTACATTGCTTGATAATTTGTTTGCTTTCTTCTTTCGAATAACTCTGCAAAGGATATAATCCGTCACGATGGTCTGTAATACCGACCGGAACAAGAGAAAGAGAAAGAAGAGATGGATAAAGTTTTGCCAAATCACGCAAGGAACGTTCTAGTTCATCCCCATCATTAATACCGGGACAAAGAACTATTTGACCATGAAACATAATTCCGGCTTCAGCTAGTTCAAACATAATCTTCATTAAATTACCGGCTTGTTGATTACGGAGCATTTTTACTCTTAATGTCGGGTTGGTGGTATGAATAGAAATATACAGAGGTGAAATCTTTTCGTCGGTTATACGAGCAAGTTCATCTGGCTCAAGGTTTGTCAGGGTAATGTAACTACCACAAAGCAACGAAAGGCGATAGTCATCATCCTTCACATAGAGTTTCTGCCTCATACCAGAAGGTAATTGGTCAACAAAACAAAAAAGGCAGCTATTCTGGCAACCCTTGATTTCAGCCATTATTTCATCTAAAAAAGTTATCCCTAAGTCTTCTCCGGCATATTTCTGCACATCAAACTCGTAAAGATCACCATTAGCCTTTTCTACCAACAATAGAACGTTTTCTTCCGCCAGAAAGTTTTTATAATCCAGCACATCTCTAATAGGTAACCCATTTATTGTTAAAAGTTTATCGCCTTTTCGAAGGTTTAGTTCATCTGCTATTGAGTTTTCTTTTACCATCTCTATATAATGCTCCACAATTAATATCCCTCTATGCAAATTTGCTTTTTTATTATCCTACATTGTTGTGGAGTCTGTCAAGGAAACGATTTTTTATTATTTTCATAATATGCTATCTTAATGCTTAATCAGTATTTTTACCCCATTTTCTAACTCGTGTATAACTCCTTCTGTAACTCGGCTCAAAACAATAGCTATCTTTTCTTGCTCTGCTTCATCTTTGGCATAAAAAATAGGAACGCTCCCTGATGTCACAGAATTGCGCTCAATAGCAATAATCGCTAAAATAACCTTGGTAAGTATTACTTCCATAAATCAACCCCCTTTAGTCAGCTGCCTCTTTACCTGCTGGTGACTGTAGCGGTTGTCCTAAAGCACTTTCCAAAACAGGCACCCGCCGGACAGACTTAATTAAGCTGGCAACGTCTTTTTCGATAGGTAAAATAATTAATCCAATTCGCCCTGTGTCCAGATGCCTACGTACAATAGGCGTAAACTCTGCAGTGTCAACATCCTTGTAAACGCCCAGTTGACTGGCGGCATCATGTGCAATAGCCTGTCGTTGTCCCGTATTTGCCAGCGTAGCCCGGGCATTATCATCAAATGGCTCTATGATTATACCTAGACCCCTTTCTATTATAGTTTTACGGGCTTGCCGGGTACCCAAATTCATAAGCTGTATATTTTCCACAAACAAATCCGCCCCTTCAAAATGAACCTCTCCTTCTCTTACTTTAGCAATATCCTTAATGTTTTTTCCCTTCATGAATTTATTGGCAAAGATAACACCCACCAAACTCATCCCCACGCCTCCTAAAACATGGCTATAAATAATTGTTCCGGTAACCAAAATAGCAATTAATATTACCAGATAGTTCCTAGCTTCAAAAACCCTGGCAATTCCTTCAATATAGTCTGCTCCCCGAGGAACCAGCTCTGTTTTCTCCAGGGATGTCAGCATCTCCCTTTCAGTATTCCTAACATCTCTGAACTGTTGACCTGCCAGAGCTAAAAAAGTAACAGCAGTAAACTCTTTAGCTATAAGCGCAGGCACTGCTGCTGCTCCTAAAACCGCCGCTATAAATCCCAACGACAGGTGAATTAGTATTCCATGAGGATAACTTGGATACTGCCTATAATCGGAACGTAACATAAAGTAGCGAGAAGCTGTGCCCAAAACAATCCCCAGTGTTATGGCAACAAGGGTTCTATCCATATATTCCACCTCAGCAGTAATTTGTTTGTTTCGCCTTTTAGATTTTCCTTCAGTAGGTTTTTTATGCCTGAAGTAGTAAAGATAAAACAAAAGAGCTATCATTTAATAATAGCTCTTTAGAGAGTAGAAGTTATTGTGTTTATCAACAACTGTCAGCTTTTCAGCTGAACCAATATAATTACTCTTTGGTTTCGTTCTTTAAACGTTCTCCAAGTTCCCCAAGCTCTCCAAAAACATCTCCAAAAGTAACTCCCCCATTAGAATCATTGTCCGTAGAGGCAATCATTACATTCTGTGGTTTGCTGGGCTGTTTGGGTTTAGTTTCCTGCGTTTTTTTGACACTTAAGCTTATTCTTTTGGAATCAACATTAATATCCAAAATTTTAACTTTAATATCCTGATTCTCCTCTAATACTTCTGAGGGATGTTTAACATGATAGTCGGCAATTTGCGATATGTGAACCAACCCCTCAACTCCAACCAATAATTCAACAAAAGCTCCGAAATTGACCAAACGAGTTACTTTTCCGTCTACAATCTCACCTGTACTAAACTTTTCTGCAACCAGTGACCAAGGGTCAGGTTGAGCCTGGCGTAAACTAAGACCAATTCTTTCTTTCTCCGGAATAACCTCCAAGACTTTTACTTGGACTTCTTCGCCAACTTTCATAACATCCCGGGGATGACCTATCCGTTTCCAAGATATTTCTGAAATATGAACAAGCCCATCAATACCACCAACATCAACAAAAGCTCCGAAGTCAGTTAGTCTCTTTACCTCTCCGGTAATAATTTCTCCTGCTTGCAGGTTTTCTAATATATGCTTTTTGATGCTCTCTTTTTCATCCTCTAAAACTGCTTTTCGAGACAATATGGCTTTAACTTTTTCACGGTTTATTTCAATAACCCGGAATTCAACTTCTTTACCTATAAACTCTTTAAAATCAGGAATAAACTTTATATCAACTAATGAGCCGGGCATAAATCCTTCCAAACCTGACCCTAGGTCAATTATTATACCTGCTTGATTAACCTCTTTTACCATAGCTTTTATAGTAGTTTTGTTTTCTAAGGCTTCTGTTAAGTCAGCCCAAGTTTTTTCTCTGTCTAGACCTTTTTTAGATAAGATAAGGTTAGCTTCTTCGTCGTCAAAAAACTTAACTACCAGATCCAGTTCATCTTCTGGCTTAATGACATCAACCAAAGTTTCCCCCGACTTCAAAAAAACCTCAGTTATTGGTAAAACACCTTCTGTTTTGTAACCTAAATCAACTAAGACTTGCTCTTGGCTAACTTGAACTACCTTCCCTTTCACCATTTGCCCAATCTCAAAAGACTTGATATCCTCCGCATAAATATCTTCCCCTGGTGCGAGCTCCTCCTGAGCTTCTTCCTCTTGTTCTATTTGTTCTTCTTGTACAGATTCCTCCTGCACCGCCAGTATCTGTTCTCCCTGGAGTGTTTTTCCTTCCACTGCCGGTTCTTCCTGTGCCAGCTCTGCTGGTTCCACTACTTCCTGTCCTTGTTCCTGAGTTTTCCCCTTTTGCTCTGTTTGCTCCACTATTTCCCGCGTCATCTCTTCCTCCAATACTTGTTCTTCTTGTACCTGTTCTCCTTGTTGTTCACTTACCATCTTCCCAATAACCTCCTTTATCGTCCAGTCAGGCGTAGATGCACCGGCGGTAACTCCTACTATCCTGACCCCTGCCCACCCAGTTATAGAATGAATTTCTTCAGGTGAGACAATTTGATATGTTTTTATTCCTATACCACGGCACAGACTTGTCAATTTTTGGGTGTTAGAACTGTCAGTGCCGCCTATAACTATCATTAGATCTACCAATCTAGCTAATTTCACAGCAGCTTTCTGCCTTAGCAGTGCCGCCTTACATATTGTGTTATATACTTTGATTTTAGGATGCTCTTCTATAATCAACTCAACAACTTTAAAAAAATCTGTTGACGAAATTGTTGTTTGAGCCACTACTACTGCTTCCTGTTGTATTTCTTCCAAGGGAAAACCTTTCTGCGAATTAACAACCAAAAAATTATCCCCAGCCCACCCTTTAAGACCTACAACTTCAGGGTGCTCAGGATCTCCAACAATGATAATCTGTTTTCCCCGATTGGCTTCTCTGGCCACAATTTTCTGTACGTGCTTAACAATAGAACAAGTAGCGTCAATTACTTTGCAACTGTTTTTTTCAAGCAATTCATAGGTGTCTGGTCCTACGCCGTGAGTCCTTATAATCACCGTACTAGAAACTGGTATCTGCTCTAAATCAGTAAAGACCTGTACTCCCTTGGATTGTAAATACTTTACAACCTCGTGGTTATGTACCAGAGGTCCCAAGGTGCAAAGCAAACCATCTCTGGCAGCAGCTGACTTTAAAGCTAGTTCAACCGCTCCTTTAACACCCTGACAAAACCCCGCATGACTAGCTAGGATGACTTTCAAAATTGCCCTCCGTCATTATATACTTTTTAAGATTGAAAGTATAGCTTTTTAATTTCATCCATTATATCAGTAGTAATTTCTAACAGCAATCCTTTTTTTGCTTTTTCTCCATAATATTTGCTAAAATCAAGCGGTTTACCTATATTTACTGTGATCTTGCCAAAAAACCGGTAATCACCTCTTATAGCCACAGGTAAAACCGGCGATCTCCCTTTTAGGGCAATCAAGGCTGCTCCAGGTGAAGCTTTCCCCATTTTACCGGTTTTACTTCTAGTTCCTTCGGGGAACATTGCTATAAACTCTTTATTTTCCAATAAAGCAAGAGATATTCTGATCGATTTTATGTCAGGAGTACCTCTTCTGACTGGAAAAGCTCCCAGCTTTCTAAAAAAATTCGCAAGAAATTTTAATCTAAAAAGCTCTTCCTTGGCCATTACATGCATCTTCCTGCGAGTAAGCATTGAGCCTACCAGCGGAGGATCCAGCCAATTAATATGGTTTGCACAAATAATTAAAGGACCATCAGTAGGTATATTATTCAGTCCTTTTACTTCTACCCTATAAATATTTTTAAAAATTACCCGGCAAAGGCTTTTTAGAAGAAAATAAAGCATTAGCTACCCTCACCCGTGCCTACTATCTTCTTAACGATAAATTCGATGACTTCATCTATACTCATGTCGGTTGTATCAATAATACAACTGTCCTTTGAAACTCTTAAAGGATCCGTTTTTCTGTTTTTATCAATATTGTCTCTGCGGGCTATTTCCTTTTTTACTTTCTCCAAAGAAAGATCCCTGTTTTTGGGGAACATTTCCAAATAACGCCTACGAGCTCTCTCTGGCAAGGATGCCGTAAGAAAAAATTTAAAAGTAGCATCCGGCAGCACTCTGGTACCAATATCACGCCCATCCATAACAATACCCCCTTTTTCCCCTAAAACTCTTTGTAATCTAACCAGTGCTTTACGTACTGAGGGGAATTTAGCTATAAAAGAGACATGCTCATTTATTTCTGCAGTTCGAATAAAAGGAGTGACATCTTCACCATTAACAATGATACGAGTCTCTTCTTTTTCAGATGATTTGACCTCAATATCTAAGTTCTTAATTAGGTTAGCTAACGACTGCTCGTCATGTAAGTCATAAGATTTTTGTAAGGCAACAACGGTTACTGCTCTGTACATTGCCCCTGTATCAAGGTAATCAATTTTCAAATTTCTGGCGACAGCCTTAGCAACAGTGCTTTTACCTGCACCAGCAGGTCCATCAATTGCTATTGTAGGTTTACTTTGCATTTTTTCACCCTTTTACCTTATCTTCCAGCAAAACCTTGGCTTTGCCAACATAAACAGGCTTTAAGTCTTCTGGAAGCTTGTCCGTGTTAATATGCATTAGTATTCTAATACACTTTTCCAAAGCATTAGGAACCGGCACTTCAGAGCAACAAAATAAAGGCACATGTTTCCATCCCAGTCGCCGAGCAGCCTTTGCCGGGAAAACAGCATTTAAGTCAGCTGTCATGGAAAAAATGACGCTGACTATATCTTTATTATCAACATAATTTAGTGCTACCATACGCTCTAACAAACTAGCGGTAGCAGTTAAAATAGCTTCTGATGAATTACTCTCAACTGTAACTGCACCTCTTAATCCTCTAACGACAGGCGACATCTATTCAAAACTCCCTAATAATTATTTCTTTGCATCATATAACAAAATATTCTCTTTGACAAGCCCTTGTAAAACAAATCAGCAAGCCGTTTTTTAAAACTTATGGTAACTACTTGCTCTAATCTGCTGCAGCATATACCAATCACTTCTCACATCCGGTATTGTAGGTTTATTCATAACCTGTCTATCGATTTCTATTTTATATCCTTCCAGCCTCTCAACGATATTGAAGACTCTACGGAAATTGGCACTACTCATAAGCATTTGAGCTATAAAAAGCAAAACCAGAGAGAAAAAAGCTACTTTTAATAGGATTCTTTCAAATTTCTTTATACTTTGGGCAAACCATTTTTCAAAACTCACATTTTACCTCTAATTTTGGAGGTTGGAAAAGTAACCCTTAGCATCTGTTCTTTCCTCGCTCCTCGTTCTTCGTTCCTCGTTCCTAGCCCTCGTCCAACTTCTAACTTCTAAACAATACCCCTATTAGCTGAGTCACTAAAAAACTATTCTTGGAGTCGTTTAATTTGAAGAAATACCTGTTTTTTGGCAGCTTGGTGAAATTTAAAAAAAAGTCTCTCCAACCCTTGGCGTGTTAGTTTTAGGTCCTCTGGTTCTATTATTTCCAATCTGCGAAATTCTTCTCTGACGACAAATATTACTAAATCTTCTAAAGTAATAGCTTTAATTTCCATAACTAGTGGGGCATAAGCAACTTCTTCTCCCTCATCTTCATCCATCACCAAATATGTTTCTTCTGTACTAATTTTGAGAATATCGATACCTTGCAAAGGAACATTTTTCCAAAGTGCAACCTGTTGTTCTCTGGCAAGATGAGCCATTTCCTCTGTGTTTTTACGACCGAAAAAAAACCTAGCAGGTTTTGACTTTCCTTTGAAATCAAATCTTACCTTGAAATGAATTATTTTATCTGGAATGTCTGACTTTTCTACAGCTTTTTCTTTCGTTCGCGCCTCTGTAAAGTGCTTGCTTACACTTTTTTCACCCAACAATTCTTCTCTCAGCTCATCAGTTTTTCTGGGTTTTAACACTTCAAATCACATCCTCCAACCTCCACATAATATAGGCTAAAAACTAACATTTGTCAGTTTTTAATTAATATTCCCTTGCTCAATAAAGTAAATTCGTTATAAAAAAACAATTTCCTGCTATATCTAAAATTTTATGTTTATGTTTATGACATGTCCACTTCCTTTTTTAAAAGATCCACTTCCTTTTTGGATAAATGACGATAATGACCTGTTTTTATCCCTTCATCAGTCAAAAAGCTTATTCCTACTCGTCTAAGATTGCTTACCGAATAGTTGAGAACTCGCATCATTCTTCTGATTTGTCTTTTTTTTCCTTCTCGCAAAACTATCTTTAGCAAGCTCTTCTGCCAATTTCTTTCTACTATTTCAATTACTGCCGGGGCTGTCTTTTCCCCATTTTCTAAAACAAGACCACTCGCAAATGAATTGCAATTATCCCTAGTAAAAAAACCTTTGACGGTAACCAGATAACACTTTTCTACCTTGTGAGAAGGATGCATGAGCCTATTGGCCAATTCTCCGTCATTAGTGAGAAGCAGCAGCCCTTCTGAATCCATATCCAACCTTCCTACCGGATAAACTCTCTCCTCTATATCTTTGATATAATCCAGCACAATCTTGTGCCCCCCATGATCTTTCATGGTCGTTACTACTCCCTGCGGCTTGTTAAAAAGAATGTAAAGCTTTCGAGAAGAAGGTATTACAACTTTGCCTCGTACTTTAACTATATCTTTTTTAGGATCAACCAGATATCCAAAAGTATCTATTACTCTGTCGTTTACCTTTACTTCTCCTACAGCAATAATTTTTTCACAGTGCCTTCTTGAAGCCACTCCACACGTGGCCATATATTTCTGTAAACGCACCTTATCCGCCATCCTTACTTCACTACTGAATATAATTTACTTCTAGAATCATACTTATTTCTACTGCTGCACCCAGTGGCAGACTGTTAACCCCTACTGCAACACGAACATGTTTTCCTTTTTCTGCTAACAACTCTTCCAAAAGTTCTGAAGCCCCGTTAATAACCTTCGCTTGCTCATAGAAACTATCTTCACTATGGACATAACCTGTTATTTTTATTATTTTCTCTATTTTGTCCAATGAACCTATAGCCTTTTTAATAACTCCTAGGCAGTTTAACACACATAAGCGGGCAGCCTTGTATCCTTCCTTTACTTCCAAATCACGACCTACCTTACCTCTGTAAATAAGTTTGCCTTTCTCTACAGGAAGCTGCCCTGAAGTAAAAAGTAAATTCCCAGTTCTTACAACCGGCACATAAACACCAACAGGTTCTGGCGGATTCGGTATTACCAATCCCATTTCAACTGCTTTTTTATCTATCTCCACAAATCTTCCCTCCCTAAAATGCTTTTGTTCTTTTTTAGTCTGTTTAGTTTTTAACTTTTAATAACTTCGCCGTCAAGAGAGCTTTTTCCTCTTACTATTAGCAGCCAATTCGCAATTTGAAAAATCAAAGTTAAAAAGTGAAAAGATAATATTAATTTATATGGTAACTACTTAGCTAAGCTGCTACAGCAATACCACGTGTGTTGGAGGTGAGAAGTGGGAGGTTAGAGGTTAGAAAAACACCAGGAGTTACCAAAGCTTATTCTTCCGGGGGCTTTTCCAAAACCTCATCCAATCCGTTCGATTATGCTCTGGGTATACTTCCAAATTCCAACTTCTCACATCCAGTATTATCGGTGCTCAAATCTTGAGGGCAGTACAAT
>CAZIRG010000036.1:0-12193 GCA_964541505.1 uncultured Syntrophomonadaceae bacterium
ATTTTCCGCTCCTTCTGATTAATAAAATCAATACTCACTTTGGTATTTGCTGCAGCAGCTTGCGAGCAACGCATGAGATAATTTTAAAAACAGCTCAATAGACCTGAGTAGTTACGAAAATTCTTATACAATTAAAATAAAAGCCTAATTATATCTTTGTAGGTAACAGCAATCATTAATAGAATCAACAGTGAAAAGCCTATAAAATGTATGAAATTTTCCTTTTTAGGATCAACAGGGCGTTTCCTGATAGCCTCGATAATTAAAAATATTAATCTGCTGCCGTCTAAAGCCGGGATAGGCAATAAATTGAGCAACCCTAAGTTGATACTCAACACGGCGGCCAAAGAAAGCAGGTTAACAATACCTGTTTGTGCTACTTCCCCTACGATACTAACAATGCCTACAGGACCAGCAATATTGGCCGGAATCTCTCCCATAAACATTTTTACCAAACTGTCAAAGATGAAAGCAACAAACATTACAGTATTTTTAACTCCTAGTTGTAAAGAAGGCAGAAGGCGAAATCTGACAGTTTCGGGACCTATACCAATAAGTCCATGCCCTGTTTCTGGATCTTTTTCAGGTAATAAGGAAAAATTCAATACTTCCTTATCTCTTTCGATAACTATCCTAATTTCCTTTTCAGGGTGGGCATTTATTTCTCTGACTACTTGTTCCCAGGTTTCTACGGACTTTTCGTTAATTGTCAGAATAGTGTCTTTAATCTGCAGCCCTGCTTCTGCTGCTCTACCTTCTAGGAAAACCTGACCGATCTGAACCGGAAATGTTGTTACTCCTAGAAAAGCAAAATAAATTGTAAAAAACAATACTACTGCAAGAAGAAAGTTCATCAACGGTCCAGCGATTATCGTTAGGAAACGGTTTCTAACAGATTGGGACTGAAAACTATCAGGTTCATCTGATTCTTCCGGATCTTCTCCAGTCATGCGCACAAATCCTCCCAAGGGGAAAATACGCCAACAGTAGGTAGTTTCTTCAGATTTCCAAGATACCACTTTGGGCCCAAAACCCATAGCGAACTCTTTTACTTTTATACCCATTTTTTTAGCAACAAGAAAATGACCCAATTCGTGAAAAAAAATAAGAAGCCCAAAGACAAAAACAGAAGCAACTATGGTAACACCCAAAACTATCGTCTCCTTTTTTCAATAACTTGTACTGTTTCCCGGCGAGCCCACTGATCTGCAACTAGGAGATCATCAATGCTAAAATTTTTCATTGAACTGTGAATTGACATTACTTCTTCAATTACACTCGATATAGCCAGAAAACCGATTTTACCGCGCAAAAAATGTTCTACAACAATTTCATTGGCTGCATTTAAAACTGCCGGCATAGTTCCAGCAATCTTTCCTGCTGCATAAGCTAAGTCCAGACAAGGAAAGTTTTTCCTGTTAGGTTCTTCAAAAGTTAAGCGACCGATATTAGCTAACTGTAAATTTTTTGCCGTTCCCACCCAGCGTTCCGGGTAAGATAAGGCGTATTGTATAGGTAAATTCATGTCTGGAAAACCCAGCTGTGCTAGCTGAGAGCCATCAATAAATTCAACAAAAGAGTGTATGATGCTCTGAGGGTGAATTACTACATCAATATTATCATAATCAATATTAAAAAGCCAGTGTGCTTCAATAACTTCTAGTCCTTTATTCATGAGTGTTGCCGAGTCTATGGTGATTTTATTTCCCATCTTCCAATTAGGATGATTTAAAGCTCTAGCAAGCGTAACATTTTTCATTTCAGTGAGATTGCAACCTAAAAACGGTCCCCCGGAAGCTGTGAGAATCAACCTGTTTACATCCTCTGTTTTGTACCCTTGTAGACATTGAAAGATAGCAGAGTGTTCACTATCCACCGGAAGAATTGCAGCACCGCTCTCTTTAGCTGCTCGGCAAATGATGCTTCCACCTGCTACTAAGGTTTCTTTATTGGCCAAAGCAATAGTTTTGCCCTCTTTAATAGCTGCCATAGTAGGGAGGAAACCGCTAAATCCTACTGTTGCAACCAAAAGGATATCATAATTCGGTTTTTGTGCAATTTCAACCAAGGATTCTGGGCCTCCTTGCACGGTAACCTTTAAATCAAAAACTCTTTTTTTAAGAATCCAGGCTTTATTTAAATTATCTACAACTACATAGAGAGGATTATATTTTCTTATTTGTTTTTCCAGCAATTCGATATTATTTTGGGCTGCCAAACCAATAACCCTAAGTTTATCAGGATACTCATCTACAATCTGGAGAGCCTGCCTGCCAATAGATCCAGTTGAGCCTATTATTAGCAATTTTTTCATTTTTAACCCCTTAAAGCCAGAGGGAGAGACCCTCACTCTGCTACTACAGTAATAGTAATAAAAAAATATAAAACAAAGGTGCAGCGAAAATGATACTGTCAAACCTATCCAAAAAGCCACCATGACCTGGAATGACTTTGCCAGAATCTTTAACTTTAAAATAACGCTTTAAAGCAGAAATAACCAAATCGCCCAGCAAGCCAGAAAGAGAAATCAATAGTGATGAGAAAAGCAAGATATAAAATTCCAGATCTATATATCTCCCCAACAAGCTTAACACAATAAAAGTAAGCAAAATCCCACCTAACGCTCCTTCAACAGTTTTTCCGGGGCTTATCTGAGAAGCAAGTTTTGTTTTGCCAAAATTTGTACCAGCGAAAAAAGCTCCGATATCGTTAGCCCAGACACCAACAAATAAAAAAATAGAGAGTAAAAAACCCTGTTCTAGTGCTCGCAAAGGCAATAAAAAACTTAGGCACCCTGTAATATAAACAACTCCCCACAAAAAAGACATTACTTTCAATGGGGTAAAGTGGGAGAAAAAAAATACCAAAGAACTACTATAGAAAAGTATTACTGAAATTAACACTATGGCAAAATGAGCAGGGAAGTGATACTGAGCTATTAATAAAAATAAAGCTTGCAAACAAGTTATTATTTTTTCTAAGGCAAATGGTTGTGTTCTGTCTGCCATTGCCAAGTACTCCCACAGACTAGCTAAAGCAATGCTAGCTACAAGTATAAAATAAACAAGACCTCCGCTATAGATAGCATATACAATCACAGGTATGCCTACTAGTGCTGTTATAGTTCTACGTAATAACATTTATTTCTATTCACCTCTAAACTATAACTCAATACCGCCGAATCGTCGCTCTCTTTTTTGATACTCTAAAAGAGCATTTAAAAATTCTTCCTTACTAAAATCAGGCCACATAGTTTCAGCAAACCAAAATTCTGCATAAGCCAGTTGCCACAGTAAAAAATTGCTTAATCTAAACTCTCCACTAGGCCTGATCAGAAGATCGGGATCAGGTAATCCTTTTGTATATAAAAAACCGGAAAATATTTTTTCATTTATCTCCTCAGGAGAAATGGTCCCTACACGAACCTTTTCAGCAATAATTTTAACAGCCCTTATAATTTCTGTACGGCTACCATAATTAAAAGCTAGGTTGAGGATAAGACCAGAACCATTTCTAGTTTTGTCTACTGCTTTCTGTATAGCTCCACGAGTATCCCTAGGCAGCCTTGTAAGTTCACCAAAAATCTGTAGCTTAATATTATTTTTTACTAGTTTTTCTAATTCAGTTTCCAAAAACTTACTTGGCATTTGCATCAGAAAATTAACTTCTGAAGCGGGTCTACGCCAGTTTTCTGTGGAAAAAGCATAAAAAGTTAAAACTTTAAGACCAACTTCGTTTGACCACTTAACTACATTTCTCATAGTATCTATACCTGCATTATGGCCATAAATGCGAGGCAACCCCCTTTTTTTTGCCCAGCGACCGTTGCCATCCATAATAATAGCTACATGCGAAGGAATTTTTCCAGAGGAAATCTGTGCCAGTAATTTTTTTGTTTTGAAAGTAGAACGGAGTTTTTTGAATAATCCTCTAGACAAAAGAGCAAACAACTTAAAAGTCATCTCCTTCACGTTAAACAGACCCCTTTTTGCAAGGGGTCATTTTAAATGGTCATTTTAAATGTTAGTTTTAATCTGGTTCTTAGTTCTGAATCATAAAATCAGTTATAAGCCATTTAAATTAATGCCTTCGGCGACTCCATCAATCCGCAACTTACCTTTTTCATCATATTAATCAGCGCCCTTCAACGTCTATTTATTAGAAACTGTGCTAAAAACTTTTTTTGAAATTCTCGCAAGCGTTGGTATACCTACCTTTAAAAAGTCATGCTTCATTTCTAGTTTTACTCTGTATCAATACAAATTCCAGCTAGATTCTCTGCGGCTACAACTAACTCCACTACATCTCTCGTAATCATATTTAGCCTGATAACCCGATAATTATTTGATAAATTTTTAGAAAATGGAGGGGTCGTTTTTTTTACTACTCGACGGCACCCTGACTTATCCAAGATTAAAGCTGCGTCTTCTAAGGTTAAGCCTAGAAGATCTGGTTGATTATTTAGACAAAGCTCTGATCTCATGTTTTCATAACTTCTTTTTCTTTATCGTGTAATACCCTATCTATCTCTTTGATATATTTGTCGGTAATCTTTTGAACTTCATTCTGTGAGTGGCGGACTTCGTCTTCAGAAATGTCCTTATTTTTACCCATCTCTTTAAAAATGTCATTTGCTTCCCTGCGAAAATTTCTGATAATAACACGACTTTCTTCTGCTTTTCTTTTGATAACTTTTACTAGTTCCTGTCTTCTTTCCCAGGTAAGCTCAGGAATTGATAAACGAATAACAGTACCATCATTGTTAGGAGTTAAGCCGAGATCAGATTTAAACAAAGCTTTTTCAATATCGGCAATTATGCTCTTATCCCATGGCTGTATCACTAGAAGCCTTGGCTCTGGTGCAGAAATATTAGCCAGTTGATTTAACGGTGTTGAAGTGCCATAATAATCCAGACTAACCTTGTCTAACAAGGACGGAGTTGCCCTTCCAGCTCTAAGTGTTTTAAATTCCCGGATTAAAGACTCTAAAGACTTTTGCATTTTGTTTGTAAAAGTTTTTAAAATATCTTCATTCATTTTTTACACCCCTTAACCAGTGTTCCTATCTTTTCACCCATGATAACTTTTTTGATATTACCAGACCTATTTAATCCAAAAACAATCAGAGGAATTTGGTTATCCATACACAAAGAAGCAGCTGTGGAGTCCATTACTCCTAAGTTTTTACTTAATAAATCCATGTGACTCATTTCTATAAATTTGTTAGCAGAAGGGTTCAATAAAGGATCTTTATCATATACAGCGTCTACCTTTCCTTTTGCTAGCAAGATTACTTCAGCCTCAATTTCTGCGGCTCGCAAGGCGGCAGTAGTATCAGTAGAAAAATATGGGTTACCTGTACCCCCCGCAAATATCACCACCCTGTTTTTTTCAAGATGTCTAATGGCACGGCGACGTATATATGGTTCTGCAATCTGACGCATTTCTATAGCTGTTTGTACCCTGGTATCAACAGACATACTTTCAAGAGCATCCTGCATAGCCAAAGCATTAATAACAGTAGCCAACATCCCCATATAATCAGCACTAGCCCTATCCATACCTTTTTTACTGGCTGGAGCTCCTCTCCAAATGTTGCCACCACCAACTACTACAGCAATTTGAACTTTAAATTTAATAAGTTCTCTTACTTGTTCAGCAATGGACTTTAACACTTCAGAATCAACACCATAACCTTTTTCTCCTGCTAAAGCTTCTCCGCTGAGTTTTAAAACAACTCTTTTATACTTTGGTTCATCCATTAAAGTCCTATTACCTCCATTAGTTAAGGTAAGGGAACAGATCTCCTTTTAAAGTAAAGAGAGGTATGTCCACTTCTATTTATTCTACATGTTTTTGGCGTTTCCTTTTAAAAGTTTCAAAAAAGAACACTTACGTGTTCTTTTTTTTGAAAAATATTATTTTTTAACAACAGCTGCTACTTCTGCTGCTAGGTTACATTCTTTCTTTTCCAACCCTTCACCCATTTCAAAGCGAGCATAACGACGTATGTTAATATTTTCTCCTATCTTGGCAATTTTTTCAACTAAGATATCTTTTATTTTTTTATCTGGATCTTTAACAAACCTTTGCTCTAGCAAACAATTTTCTTCCCAAAACTTTGCTATTCTACCTGCAACAATCTTTTCTACAATTTTTTCCGGTTTCCCCTCTTGGAGAGCTTGTTTCTTTAACAAATCTTTCTCTTTATCTACAACATTCTTTGGAACGTCGTCTTTTGATAAATAAGCAGGATTAGCTGCGGCTATATGCAAACATATATCTCTTACCATAGACTTAAACTCTTTATTTTTGGCAACAAAATCTGTTTCACAATTAACTTCCACTAAAACACCAATTTTACCACCCAAATGTATATAAGAATCTACAACACCTTCCGCAGCAATCCTCCCTGCTTTTTTCACCGCAGCGGCAAGACCTTTTTCCCGCAATATTTCTTTTGCCTTTTCTAAGTTACCTTTTGTTTCTACCAGTGTGTTTTTGCAATCCATCATTCCTGCTCCGGTAGCTTGCCTTAACTCCTTAACCATGGAGGCATCTATCATCTAAAAACTCCTTTCTTTGAATTTTTTAATTGCAATAACTTTTGCTATTATTTTCTTCGTGCTAGGTTTTATTCCTCTTCTGAGAAAAACTCATTGACAGCTTCTCCGATAACTTCACCATCAACTAGCTTCTCTTTATTCCCATGTTCTTTTACCTGCTCATCTGTCTCAGAATCAGAATTCGAATCTTCCTGCTTAGTTGTTTCTTCCATTTGATATCCCTGCATCCCTTCAATAATAGCATCTGCCATGCGAGAAGTTATTAATTTAACAGCCCTTATAGCATCGTCGTTTCCTGGTATAATATAATCAATTTCATCAGGATCACAATTTGTATCAACTATCGCTACGATAGGTATCTTTAGCTTGCGAGCTTCTGCTACAGCAATTTTTTCTTTTCTGGGATCAATGATGAAAACTGCTGCTGGTAGTTTTTGCATATCTCTAATACCTGTTAAAAACTTTTGTAGTTTTTCCTGTTCATGCTTAAGGCTGATAACCTCTTTTTTCGGCAAAACCTCAAATATGCCGTCAGCTTCCATCTTTTCTAGCTCAAACATCCTGTCAATTCTTTTGCGAATAGTGCTAAAATTTGTCAGCATACCTCCCAGCCAACGCTGGTTAACATAAGGCGACCCACTCCTAGCTGCTTCACTTTGAACTGTTTCCTGGGCTTGTTTTTTAGTCCCCACAAAAAGAACTTTCTCACCGGATGCAGCTACACTTTTAAGAAAATTATACGATTCAAGTAACCTTCTGACTGTCTTCTGCAAATCAATTATATAAATACCATTTCTTTGCATGAAAATATATTCTTTCATCTTTGGATTCCAGCGACGAGTCTGATGACCAAAATGAACCCCCGCTTCCAGTAACTGTTTCATTGAAATTACTGACATCCAGCCTGCACCTCCTCTCTAGTTTAACCTCCGCTACCTTCTTTTGATTATAAGACCATAAGCACTTTTATAACCATCAGGTTAGCGTGTGTATTTAAAATCCTAACGAAGTATAACATAGTTTAAAATAATTGGCAACTTATTCTTGGACATAAAATTTTACTGGGAGGCTTAGCGTACCTGCGATAGGAATATATACTTTTTCCTCATGTAAAGAATCCCTTATTTCTTCTTTAACTATTTGTGCTGCATTTACCCCTATTTCTTGTGATAATAGCTCTGTATCAATGCCTTCCAGCAAGCTAAACACAATTATTTTCACATTATTTTGCAAATGCTTTTCTACTTGAAGCACTAATTCTGGCGGCACTGAAAAAACAAATCCCGCTATTTCAATTTTATCTGTAATCACCTGCCCCCTCAATTCACTTTTTATTATACCAGGCACCTTTGCTTTGGCATAATCAATCATTAACGGCAAATCGCGACTTGCATAATGAATCACCTGCTTTTCTACTACTGACGCTATATCGTTACTATCCAGATAGACAGTTACACCTCTGTTAGCCAGCCACCACCAACCACCTAGCATTAAGAATAAGAAAGAAATTATTATCCCAAACAATGTTCCAACCACAAACAGATGTAATTTTATTTTCTCAGTCATTCCTTCACCTTCCTCTAAGCTAATATATTCGCCAAGCTCATAAATTTGTATTTCTTATAATGGTTGTTGATAATATAATTGCATTAAAACACAATTATATTGCCGCACCGAGTATACTATACCAATACTTTTATAGTTTATGCAAAAAAAAGAGCAGTTTTCACTGCTCTTTTTAGATACATGCGGAAATATTGCAGATTTAGGAGTAGTGATGTTATTGTTTTTTAAGAAGCTCATCCAACAAATAAGGATTAAGCACTTTAATATAGGTGCCTTTCATTCCTAAAGATCTTGACTCTATTACCCCAGCACTTTCAAACTTCCTCAAGGCGTTGACAATAACAGAACGAGTAATTCCCAGCTGATCAGCAATTTTACTGGCAACCAATAGACCTTCTTCTCCCTTTAGCTCTTCAAATATATGTTCAACAGCTTCTAATTCTGAATAGGACAATGTTCCAATAGCCAATTGAACTATAGCTTTATTACGAGCCTCCTGTTCTATTTGCGCCGCTTTTGATCGCAGTATCTCCATACCAACAACTGTAGCCCCTGTTTCTCCTAGAATCATATCTTCATCATCAAAAAGCTCTGCAAAGCGAGCTAGAAGTAAAGTGCCAAGCCTTTTGCCTCCACCTAATATAGGAATTATGGTCGTTATTTTATTTGTAAAAAGACACTTTGTTCTTTCAGAAAATACGCAATCGTTATACTTCTGTTTTAAGTTAATACGAGTTTCGCTGACTTTAAGTAACTTTCCATTATAATCCTCTGGGAAAAAACCTGTTTTTACGACCTGATCAATCATAAGCTCACACTCAAACTCCTCCACTAAAGAAGTCCCTAGTATTTTTCCTTGGCGGTCAGCTATATAAACATTGGCATGAATAACTTTTTTAAGTACTTCCGCAATCTCCTTAAAATCCACATGCTGACCGGCAGTTCTTTGCAAAATCTTGTTAATTCTCCTAGTTTTTTCTAGCAATGCTGCTGTTGCCATTCATCGTCATCCTCTCTGAAATTTAATCTAAAGTTTACAAAATATATCTACTCAAATCTTGATCTACCAAAATACCTTCAAGTCTATTCTTTACATAATCGGCGTTAATAATAACCTTTTTTTCCAAAATTTCTGGAGAAGCATAAGATATTTCTTCGAAAACCTTTTCTAAAACTGTATGGAGTCTTCTAGCACCAATGTTTTCGATTTCATTATTGAGTAGGCAAGCTGCTTTTGCCACCTCCCTTATCGCATCATCTGTAAATTCTATATCTACACCTTCCGTTTTCAAAAGAAAAACATATTGTTTGATTAAAGCATTATGCGGCTCAGATAAAATTCTTTTAAAATCTTCTTCTGTCAGACTCTGAAGCTCTACTCTTATTGGAAACCTGCCCTGCAACTCCGGTATCAAGTCAGAAGGGCTCGACATGTGAAAAGCACCGGCAGCAATAAACTGTATATAATCTGTTTTTACATGGCCATACTTTGTTATCACCGTAGAGCCTTCTACAATCGGCAATATATCTCGCTGAACCCCTTCTCTAGAGATATCAGGCCCTTTTTGATAATCCTTTCCAGCAATTTTATCAATTTCATCTATAAAAACAATACCATGATTTTCCGTCCTTTCGATTGCCTCCGCAATAACCTCATCCATATTAATTAATTTTTGTGCTTCTTGCTGGGAGAGAATTTTTCTAGCATTAGCAACAGTTAGTTTGCGCTTTTTTTTCTTTTGCGGTAAAAGATTACCCAAAAAATCACTAAAATTAAAACCGATCTCTTCAATGCCCTGTCCTGGAAAAATTTCCAGCAGAGGATTTGTTTTTTCCTCCACTTCTATTTCTACCAATTCATTTTCCAATTCACCACAACTGAGCTTATTAAAAAGACTTTGTCTTTTTCTGAGAGCAATATCATAACTTTCCTGAATTTCGGCATCACTATTATTCTCTTCTTTTTCGTCAGTCTCAGCAAAAAACATATTTAACGGATTAACGGTTTTTTTCTTTCTACTAGGCAAAGGAGCAAGTATATGCAGTAATTTCCTTTCAGCCAAGCGATTTGCTCTTTCCTGTACAGATTTTATCTTATCCTTTTTAACTATACGAATAGCAGTTTCAAGCAGATCTCGAATAATAGATTCTACATCTCTCCCGACGTAACCAACCTCTGTAAATTTTGTTGCCTCAACTTTTACAAAGGGAGCGTTTGCCAAACGAGCTAAACGACGGACAATCTCTGTTTTTCCCACTCCGGTAGGTCCAATCATAATAATATTCTTAGGGGTTACTTCATCTTTGATAGAGGCAGGTAGCCGTTTTCGTCGGTAGCGATTCCTCAAAGCGATAGCAACGCTTTTTTTTGCTTCTGTTTGTCCGATAATATATTTGTCCAATTCACTTACAATTTCTTTAGGTGTTAGCTCACGATCTAGCATTAGCTCCTCCTAACTAAAAATAATTATAACTCCTCAACAACCAGCTCGTTATTAGTAAATACACAAATATCTGCAGCGATATTAAGAGATGCTTTTACTACTGCCAGTGGCTCCAGCTCTGTATTACGTATTAGTGCTCTCGCAGCTGCTAGAGCATAGCTGCCACCAGAACCAATCGCAGCTATACCATCATCAGGTTCAATGATTTCTCCGGTACCAGAAATCAACAGTAAACCATCTTTTGACAATACCAGTAAAAGAGCTTCTAATCTTCGCAAAAATTTATCTGTACGCCATTCTTTTGCCAACTCGACAGCTGCTCTGCGAAGTTGACCGTTATATTTTTCAAGTTGCTCTTCAAACTTTTCAAACAAAGTAAAAGCATCGGCAACCGAACCAGCAAAGCCTGCAATTATCTTATCATCATAAATTCTGCGTACTTTTTTTGCTTTCTGTTTCATTATAATACTACTGTCAAATGTTACTTGACCATCCCCGGCCATGGCTCCCTGGCCATCTTTAAAAACTGCTAATATAGTTGTTGCTTCAAACACAATAAACAATAACCGTCCTTTATGGTAAAATTAAGCTCTTGGATGAGTTTGGTTATAAACTGCTTTTAATCTTTCTTTAGTAACATGCGTATATATTTGGGTTGAGGAAACATTTACATGTCCTAAAAGTTCCTGCACACAACGTATATCTGCTCCTCTGTTCATCAGGTGAGTAGCAAAAGAATGTCTAATCATATGAGGGCTTACTTTCTGCTTAATCTCTGCCTTGATAACATACTTGTTAACTATTCTCCTAACACTTCTGTCCGTAATTCTGTTTCCAAAACGATTTAAAAAGAAAGCACTATTTTCTTTATTGGCACTCTTTTTTATTAGCTGAACACGAGCAAAGCTCAAATAATCTTCCAAACTTTCTTTAGCAAAACGTCCACAAGGCAACAATCTTTCTTTTGAGCCTTTCCCCAAAACTAGTAATGAACTATTTCCAGCATCAAAGCCATCTAAGTTCAATCCCACCAGTTCACTAACTCTGATGCCCGTGGCATAAAGAAGTTCCAGCATAGCTTTATCGCGGCAGCCTAATATGGTTTTGTTATCAGGTTGGCTCAAGAGTAACACCATTTCATCAGTATACAAAAAGTAGGGCAATGTCTTTTTTAGTCTGGGCGTAGAAACAATTTCAAAATTATTACTATTTAATATCTTTTCTCGATACAAAAACCTCAAGAAAGTTCTTACTGCAGATAATTTCCTAACTACAGTTGAACGAGAATATCCTGCGCTCTGCAACTCACCTAAAAAATGGCGCATTGTAAAAAAAGTTATTTCTTCTAAGACCACATGATCTGAATTAATAAAATCCAGAAATTGCAAAGTATCCTGGTGATAAGCTTGGAGAGTCTTAGGTGAATAGTTTTTTTCAACCTCCAAATAAAGAAGAAACTCTGTAACCAGCTTGTGCTGTTGCAAAGCGACATCACCACCCCAAATTATACTATCATACCATATTTAATTGTGCAAGCATTTCTTGAACTTTAAGCTTACTAATTTCCCTAGTTTTGCAGTAACACAATAAGATCAATTGTATAAAGCCTTACAAGTT
>CAZIRG010000037.1:0-11482 GCA_964541505.1 uncultured Syntrophomonadaceae bacterium
ACTGCAAACTGTAAACTGCAAACTATCAACTTTCCTCTGAAGCAAGAACTTTCTCTACTTGTGCTTTTATCTCCGCTTCTATGCTATCCATTTCTGCTAAATTACTCTCTTCAAGATACCGGGCCCGTGCAATACGATCACGCACCGGCAAATTAAAAAGATCTTCCTGATTCGCATCACGATTTAAAGCTCGCTTGCATTCATGGTGGAAGAGCATAATCAACTGCATCATCTTGTACTGCTTCTGCATAGAAGCATAAGTATCTACTTCGTGGAAAGAATTCTGGTGTAAAAAATCCTCGCGTAGTGATTTGGTTGTCTCCAAAGTAAGTCGCTCCACAGGGGAAAGAGCCTCTACTCCTACCAGGCGAACTATTTCTTCTAACTCTGACTCTTCCTGTAAAAGACGCATTGCCTCTATGCGCATCTCCACCCAATCAGTACCAAATTTCTCTCTATAAAAATCATCAAAGGTGTCCGTATATAATGAATAGCTTAGTAACCAATTAATAGCAGGAAAATGTCGCCGATAAGCCAAAGCAGCATCCAATCCCCAAAAAACCTTAACTACACGCAGTGTGTTTTGCGAGACTGGCTCAGAAAGGTCTCCCCCAGGAGGAGAAACAGCGCCGATAGCAGTAAGCGCCCCTAAACGCTTATCCTGCCCAAGGCAAATAACTTTTCCGGCACGCTCATAAAACTCAGCTACGCGAGAACCGAGATAAGCAGGATAACCCTCTTCACCAGGCATTTCTTCCAAACGTCCGGAAATCTCACGTAAAGCTTCTGCCCAGCGAGAAGTAGAATCAGCCATCAAGGCCACACTATACCCCATATCACGAAAATATTCCGCAATAGTCATGCCAGTGTAAATAGAGGCTTCTCTAGCCGCTACTGGCATATCGGAAGTATTAGCAATAAGTACTGTCCGCTTCATCAATGGTTCGCCTGTTTTAGGATCTTTAAGCTCGGGAAACTCATTTAAAACATCAGTCATCTCATTGCCACGTTCTCCGCAACCAACATAAACAATAATTTCTGCATCCGCCCATTTAGCCAACTGATGTTGGGTTACTGTCTTGCCACTGCCAAACGGTCCAGGGATACACGCAACACCACCTTTAGCCACCGGAAAGAACATGTCTATAACACGCTGTCCGGTAACCAGTGGCTCTATCGGCGCCAGCTTCTCGGCAAAAATACGACCTTGTCGCACTGGCCACTTCTGTTTCATCTGCAGTTCAGTAACCACATCGTCTTTCTCTAACCTAGCAATAGTATCAACCACTGTTGCTTCCCCACTATGGATAAAGGTAACTTTCCCACTCTTGCCGGGCGGAACCATCACTTTGTGCAAAACAAGGACGGTCTCCTGTACTGTCCCAAGAATATCTCCTTCTTGTACTTCATCGCCTTCTTTAACTGCAGGGACAAAATTCCATTTTTTCTCCGGATCAAGCGGTGCTGCTTCCACACCACGAGTAATACGGTCGCCAACCATATTATAGATTACATCTAGTGGACGCTGAATTCCATCGTAAATAGCTTCCATAAGCCCCGGACCCAGTTCAACGCTCAGCGCTTGTCCGGTAGAATACACCGGTTCGCCTGGCCCCAGGCCAGCGGTCTCTTCATAGACCTGGATAGAAGCATGATCACCACGCAACTCAATAATCTCGCCGACAAGGCGTTTTTCACTAACACGAACCACATCATACATTTTGGCCTCTGACATATTTTCAGCCACTACGAGCGGTCCGGAAACTTTTATAATTTTACCAACAATCTCATTGTTAGCCAATACTAGCCACCTTCTTTCCCAAATAAGATATCGACCCCAATAGCTCGTTCCGCACTTTTTTGCATCTGTTTTTTCCCAAGCCCCAGGACACCCTGGTTATTCGGGATAAACACAACAGATGGTAACATCCTTTTGTTGGCCTCTTCCACCTGGGGCATAATATACTGTGCTATATTCTCCGTAATACAGACAACAGCAAAATCCTTAGCTAAAACAGTTTTGAAAACCTGCGCAGCTTCCTCCTCGCCATTTACCGAAAAAGTACTCACCCCAAGAGCCTTAAACCCC
Organism: uncultured Syntrophomonadaceae bacterium; assembly: GCA_964541505.1. GTDB lineage: Bacteria > Bacillota > Dethiobacteria > PWVN01 > PWVN01 > CAZLTH01. The sequence goes on from CAZIRG010000037.1 coordinate 2,090, forward strand.
AAAATAGAGTCTTTATCACCGACCACTGCTACTTTATACATAGACATCACGCAACCTTTCTTTGATCTCTTTTGCAGGTAGCCGGTTGACCTTGCCAACCATGATGATGCGAATAACTTTTAACTCGTTTTCTTTAGCTATAATAAATGCTGCTAGGGGTTCCGGTCCAAAAGTGACATACCTGGCTTTTTTTGCCTGTTCCAGAAGAAAATCATCAGCTAACTTCTCAAAGCGAGTCAACGTATCTGTTTTCTGGAAAGACAAAATAGCTTCCTCCATGAAGGAAGCATAACGACTGAACATAAGACGATCAATCAGTACTTCCGGAGGATCAGCCAGTTGAACTATTCTAGATATATCCAGTTCTCCAAAAGGCAAAAGAGCCCGCTCCAAAAACTCCCGAGGATAGCCAGCCCGTTTAACACGCAGGTAAGTCTTGATATTAGTGAGATCGACTAAGCAAGTAAAATATTCTGTTAGAAAAGGTGAATCAAGTTCTGCCAGCATATCAAATATTTCTGCGAACATAGCCCGGTCAAGCAATAAATCAACCATTTGCGGATTTGACTCTAAGCGCAAGCTCTCAGAAAGCTGTGCTGCTGCCTGCCGCATACGGGGAGGTAAGCTAATATAATCATCTTCATTTATAGCACGTGTCAAAACTGCCAGAGAAATCCTGCCGATCTCTTCAACTAACAACTCATTCCTTTTTTCATTCATCGTGTTCGCCTTAAAAAGCACTTTTAGATTGTGATAATCAAATCTGCAAGCAAAAATTCCTATCAATTCTGCCTGCGGTGAAAACTGGTGCAGCTCCCGGTAGACCCGGTAAAGTTCCTGGTCAAGCACAAAATCATAGTCATGAAGGGTTTTCAATCCAGCAAAGTGTTCAGCATAAACGGTTTCGCCTAAAACTTTGAGGGCCTCGTTAATATCTAAAGAATCTACCATCCGATCAACCTTATTTTTTTCTAGAAGTTGGGTCTCCATAGCGCGCACCCTGCCTACAGCATAGGCATACCGGTCATTACTCAATAGCTTATACCCCCTCTCGGAAAAGTATGTCGGCAACTTCCGGTTCCAGCAAGTCACGCTTCATGTGCAAAACAGAGTTAAACGAATTATTGATTTCTACATTGCCGACCCGGAGAATAAAGCCTCCCTGAAGGGGACGGGTTTCTTCGGCGAGTACCAGCTTTCCTTCTTTACCTTGCTGCAAAAGAGCCTGGTTAACTTTAGTTAAAAAGTCTTTATTAAAATGCTGTTCTCTATCATGCGGCGAAACAATGATTTCTTCCCGACCACTTTGTACCGTTGCCAACAGCAAAGACAAGAGCATCTCTTGGTAAGACGCTGCTTCGATGTTCTGCAAGCGCTCTAGGGCCTTTTGTAAAGTTTCCTCGATCAATTCCTCTTTAACCGCCAGAACTCTTTTACGAGCTTCCAACGCCGCAATAGTCAAGATGCGACGACGTTTTTCTTCAGCTTCTGCCTGGGACTGTTTCAGAATAGCCTTCTTCTTGTCTAATGCCTCTTGTGCCCCCTTAGCAAGAATCTGCGCCGCACGATCTTGTGCCTCTTTTAGAATATGATCGGCCTGCTCCTTGGCTTCATTAATAATTTTCTCTTTAAGCTTTTCAGCTCCTGACATCAGGCAATCACTTCCTTAATTTTTTAAATCGGCAGAAATAAATAAATCATCATGGACATAAGCAAGGCAAAAACAGCATAAGTTTCTACCATAGCACCGTAGATAATCGCTTTGGCAAATTCGCCGGGACGCTTGGCAATCAACTGAATGCCGGCAGCTACCGCTTTACCTTGGTAAATAGCGGACCACAACCCCACAAAGCCAATAGGTAAAGCAGCAAACAAAAGTCCTAATCCTTGTGCCGTACTCAAGGGGATAGGGGCACCGGCCAAAACACCGGTTTCCATAAGAATCAAAAAGCCCATGACCAAACCATAAATCCCCTGCGTACCAGGCAACGCAGTCAATACAAGGGTAAGACCAAATTTATCCGGATCTTCACTAATAACCCCAGCAGCCGTCTGCCCAGCAATACCAATACCCATTGCCGAACCCATACCTGACAAAAATGTAGCTATAGCAGCTCCTAAAAGAGCTAATCCTAAACCTAATTCCATAATTCTAATTTCACACCTTTCTTTTTGGAGGTTGGATATGGGAGGTTGAAGGCTGGAAAGGTATCTCTTGGTATTTAGCATACCTTCAGATAACATCTCTCATCTCTCATTCCTAACTCCCGTTCAACTTCTAACCTCTAACTTCTAAGCTCTAATTTCTAATTTCTAAATAATACCTCTAACCTCTAACTTCTCACTTCTCACCTCTCACCTCTCACCTCTCACCTCTCACCTCTCACCTCTAAATGTTTGGTTTCTAACTGGAAAGGTTTAAAGGCTTGCCCACCGGTTTCAAAGAAACGGTTGAAAAACTCCAAATACTGTAACCGAGTAGAATGAACAAAAGATCCCAAAATATTGATAACTAGATTAAAAATATGACCTCCAATCAAAAAACCAACCATGATAATAGGACCTATGATCGGCACTGCTTCCCCCACCATCTGACCAATCATGTTGATAGCCATAGCAATAACGCTAGTAGCCAAACCAAGCGCCAGCAAACGCGAGTAAGAAAGAATATCTCCCAAAAAGCCGGTAATGTTGTAAAGTGAAAAAAGCCCTGATAAAAACTTCATAACAATATTTTTTTGTGTCCTACCTTGGGTAAGTACCAATCCTGCTGCAGACAGAAGAGCTAAGTTTCTACCCAGCATCTGTAGTCCGGGCAATGCACCGGCAAGTAAAATCAACCCAGTTATTAACAAAATCCAGAAAAGCTGGTCAGAAACAGCGTCCAGAATCTTTCTTTCACGAATATTGCGGTGACACTTAATACCCATCCCTACAAAAATCTGAAAAACACCAATACCCAACGACCAAGCCAACATCCGCATAGGATCCTTCTGAGCATCAAAAAAGAAAGGTTCAATAGGAAGTAGCCCTCCAAACCAACCACCAATAAGAGCCCCAAAGATAATCGTAGAAACACCGCTTGCCAGAATAACATAAAAAGCATTGCTGGCAATTTTGCTCAGCTTCACTTTCCACAACACCAGCGCAGCTAGTGCTGTAAGTATCAAGCCGTAACCGGCATCAGAAAGACATAACCCAAAAAAGACTACAAAAAATGGTGTTAAAGCAAAGGTTGGGTCAATACCGTGCGGATGCGGCGTACCGTAAAGGTTGGTGATAAGTTCAAAAGGAGCAATACTAGCAGTGTTCTCCAGCACTACCGGCGGCATCTCTTCCTTCTCTGGGTGACGCGATACTAAAGTAACCGTAGGGCAAGCAGTTGCTAATTTTTTTTCTAGCAGAGGAAGATCTTTTTCTTTCATCCAACCTTCCACCACAAAGGAGTCTCCAGTACGGGCAAGACTGCCAACTTTTTCTTTTTTATCTCTCTCCATGGTCAGATAATCATGATAAAACTCCAAAGTTTCTCTAAACTCAACTTGTTTCCCTGCTCCTGCCACTACTTCCTCCCGTTTGCTGCTAAGCATTGCCATCTCCGCTTCAATTCTGGCTAAATTTTCAGCAACAGTACCGTTTAAAGCAGGAAAAGTCTGACGACTAAGGTTAAACTGTTTAACTACTTTTTGCAATTCTTCTGTACGGCTAACCGGATAAGCTAAGAAAAGATACGCTTCATTGCGATCAACACTTACTTCCGACAGGTAAACTTCTCCAATTGCCGCCAGCAAATTATCACATAAAGAAGCAAGCTCTACCGAAGGTAAAGTAATCGCTTCCATACAAACCAGTTCTGTCGCCCGAAGTTCCTCAAGTGGTGCCGTCAATTTTTCCCAAGGAGAAAGAATCGTTTTCAAGTTTTGCAGCTGTGTGCTTTCATTGCGCAGTGACATTATTTTTTCCTCTGCCTGTCGTAAGACAGAACAAACATTGTCCACAACTTTACTCCAAACGATAGCACCAGCAGCAAGCTCTTCTGGCAAAACATTCTTTTTCTCTCTACTCAAAGCATCCAAAAAACTTTTTTTAGGAGGATAATAACGATCCAAAAAGTCTAGGGCAAACCGCACTTCGGCAAGGCGTGCCTCCAACCCTTGCAACGTCTCCTGCTCATGATCAGTGTCCAGCAACTCTGCCCAAGTACCAGCAGCAGCATCTCCTGTTTGAATCTCATCTATTTCCACCATAGCTAACTGCTGCAAAATACTTAACGCTTTGTCTTTTTCCTCTTGGTGACCAAGTAAATAGACTTTGTTCATTTTAGCTATGGCCATCGGTTTTCACAATCCTCTCCATCACCATTACAACGGCTTCTTCTTGTTTTACGCCGGCGTTCTCCCTTATCCGGGCAATGTCTTCCTCGGCACGTTGCTGTATAGGAACAACATCTTTTTGAGCCTCTTTTTCTGCAATAGCTATAATCTCTCGCCCTTCTGCTTCCGCTTCACTGATACTCTGGATTAACTTTTCTGCCGCCTGCCGCTCAGCTTTTTGTACAATCTCACGTGCCTCTGCCTGAACACGGCGTTTAATTTCCTCCGCCTCTTCTTCCGTATCCCTCACCTCTTTAATTATCTCTGTCAGCAACTACTTTCACCTCCAAACCTGTTTCTTTATTTTTTGAACAGTATGTGCATAGCCTGCCTGCCCCCCATATAAAGGCCAAGAAGGATACCTAAAAAAACACTTAAGGGCTCATAGCCAAACAATCTACCCAGATAACGACCCAAAAATAACCCCGTTAACAGCGGTAAGAGTATGACCAGTGCCAAACGCATCGCCAGAGATAAAGCCAAAAGATCTTCCTTTTTAAGACCAAACATTTTTAAGACCAGCCATTTCAAAACCCAAAATTCCATCCCCCGTCCCGGCCCCGGTCAATTTCCAAATCTTTCTACTTTCGCTCAGAACTTGCTCTGAACACAGTCGAATAGGACAGGCACTCGTACATCTAACTTCTAAAATAACCTCTCACCTCTAAAACAGCAAACTGCTTGCACTGTTAAATATTGTCTTTTGCAATGCTTTTGCCATTCGCTTTTTCTCAACCATATAATTTATTTTTGACAACTAAATTTAAATTCCTGCAAGAATAGAAAATTTTTTGCAATTATTCTTTTTCTACTATAACTGCAACTCCCTGACCACCACCAACGCAAAGAGTAGCCAAGCCATAACGAGCAAGCTCTCGTTTGCCCAACTCATGCAGTAAGGTTACAAAAATACGTGCTCCACTGGCCCCAATAGGATGCCCTAGAGCAATTGCGCCACCGTTAACATTTACCTTAGTCATGTCAAAGCCAAGCTCACGTGCAACAACCAGCGCTTGGGCGGCAAAAGCCTCGTTGGCTTCAATTAAGTCCAAATCAGCTACAGACAAGCCTGCCTTTTGCAAAGCTTTTCTACTAGCAGGAATAGGTCCTGTTCCCATTATACGGGGGTCTACACCTGCAGAAGCATAACTCTTGATAGTCGCCAATGGCTTTAACCCTAACTCTTTTACTTTATCCAAAGACATGAGCAAAATGCAGGCAGCTCCGTCATTGATGCCCGAAGCATTCCCAGCAGTAACAGTGCCTCCTTTTTTAAAAGCAGGCCGCAATTTATTTAAACCTTCCAACGTAGTGCCGCGACGAGGAAACTCATCGGTATCAAAAACAATTGGCTCTCCCTTACGTTGCGGTATAACAACCGGCACTATCTCCTCTTTAAAACGCCCAGCATCAATAGCTTCAATTGCTCTAATCTGACTAGTTAACGCCAGCTCATCTTGTTCTTCTCGCTTTACGTCGAAATCAGCGGCCACATTTTCCGCAGTAATACCCATATGATAATCGTTAAAGGCACACCAAAGTCCATCTTTAATCATAGTATCTACTGCCTTGCTATCCCCCATCCTTGCACCCCAGCGAGCAGCATCCAGGGCATAGGGAGCCATGCTCATATTTTCCATGCCACCCGCCAAAACCACTTCGGCATCTCCCGCTAAAATCGCCTGAGTTCCCAAAATAACTGCTTTAAGCCCAGAAGCACAAACCTTGTTGATGGTTAAAGCCGGCACCGTGACTGGCAATCCTGCCTTTAAAGCTGCTTGGCGTGCCGGATTCTGTCCTAGACCAGCTTGTAAAACATTCCCCAAAATAACCTCATCCACTTCTTCCGGAGCCACTCCAGCTCGCTCTAAAACCTCCTTAATCACCAACGTTCCCAAGTCCACAGCCGGGGTTTTTTTAAGACTCCCACCGAAAGATCCCACTGGTGTTCGCAGAGCCTGTACTACTGCTACTTTACACATAAAACAACCTCACACCTTTCATTTTTGTTTTTTGCTTCACTCTTCTAACTTCCTCATCGTCTCGTCCTAACCCTCTTCCGCTTGCAAATCAGATTCTCTCCGCCATCAGCCATATATGTCCACCAACCTACCGACCATCAACTACTGCTATTCCTGCCTCTTCAAAAAGAGTAGCAGCTAAGGAATCCGGATAAGAAGAAAGTATAACTATTCGAGTTGTCCTAGTATTTATAAGCATTTTGGCACAAACAACACAAGGGTGGGTAGTGCAATAAAGGGTCGCCCCTTCAATAGAAACACCATGCAAAGCCGCTTGCAAAATGGCATTCTGCTCCGCATGCAAGCCGCGACATAATTCATGCCTTTCCCCCGAAGAAATTTTTTTTTCTGCCCGAATACAACCCGTCTCCACGCAATGTTTAAGACCAGTGGGAGCGCCATTGTACCCACTGGCCAAAAGGCGATGACCTTTAACTAGAACAGCACCAACTTGACGGCGGATACAAGTAGAACGGCTGGCTGCTACCCTGGCCATCTCCAGAAAATATGTGTCCCAATCCGGTCGAGCAATTCTATCCTTCCCCACAACTAACTCCTCTTTTCTTAACCTCTTTCATACAAGGGAAAGCTTCCGGTTAGAGCTAATACTCTTCTACGCAGTTCTGTTTTAACTCTTTTGTTGTCAGAAGCAGCCAGGGTTTCTACAATCAGATTTGCTATTTCTCGCATTTGTTCCTCTCTCATACCTTGAGATGTAACTGCCGGAGTTCCCAAGCGTATCCCGCTAGTAATCAAGGGGCTCTCTGGATCGTAAGGTATAGCATTCTTATTGACTGTTATGCCCACTTCTTCCAGCCGACTCACAGCTTCCTTACCAGTCATTTTTTGAGACTGTAAATCTACAAGCAAAAGATGATTATCGGTGCCGCCGGAGACTAAGCTGTAACCATAACCCAAAAGTGCTTCAGCTAAAGCAGTTGCATTTTTAATTACCTGTTCCTGGTAGATCCTAAACTCAGGTTGCAGAGCCTCTTTGAAAGCTACCGCCTTGGCAGCAATAGTATGCATCATGGGACCGCCTTGTAAGCCAGGGAAAATCGCCCTATCAATAGATTTGGCAAATTCACGGCGACATAAAATTAAACCACCTCGTGGACCTCGCAATGTTTTGTGCGTTGTGCCGGTGACAAAATCCGCATAGAGAACAGGATTAGGATGCAATTCTGCTGCTATAAGTCCAGCTATATGAGCCATATCTACCATAAAATAAGCGCCTACTTCATCAGCAATCTCACGAAAAGCAGCAAAATCGATTTTGCGTGGATAAGAACTGGCACCAGCGATTATCAGCCTAGGCTGGTATTTTTTAGCAGCCTCTCGCACAATATCATAATCTAAAAGCCCACTATCTCTATTCACCCCATAACTATAGGCTTTAAAGTACTTACCGGAAATATTCGCCAGACTACCGTGCGTTAGGTGTCCACCGTGAGCCAAGTTCATCCCCAGTATAGCGTCTCCCGGCTGCAAACAAGATAAAAAAACAGCCAGGTTAGCCGGAGCTCCGGCATGAGGTTGCACATTGGCGTGCTCTGCCCCAAAAATTTTTTTGGCTCGCTCAATAGCTAAAGCTTCCACCTTGTCTACAGACTCACAACCACCATAAAAGCGACTGCCAGGGTATCCCTCGGCGTACTTATTGGTAAGAACAGTTCCCTGAGTTTCTAAAACAGCCTGGCTGGCAAAGTTTTCTGAAGCAATAAGCTGAAGATTGTTTCTTTGCCTGTTTAGTTCCTCTTCTACAATACAAGCTACTTCTAGATCTGCCAATTTTAACGCAGATTTTGCCATAAATATTTTACCCCTTTCTATTTGCAGAAAAAACGAAACCTTCCTCCACCCCAGCCTTTATTCTTTATCCTTTATCCTTTATTCTTTATCCTTTATTCTTTATCCTTTATCTTCAATCATTTTAATCTTATCTAAACGCCGGCTATGACGACCACCACTAAAGGAGGTTTTCAAAAAAATCTCTACAATCTCCCAGGCCAAAGCCGTTCCTATTATTTTCTCTCCCATCGTCAAAATATTCGCGTCATTATGTTCCCTGGCTGCGATTACAGAAAAAAGAGTGTGACAGAGTGCCGCTCTGATCCCAGAGACCTTGTTAGCTACAATAGCTACGCCTATGCCGGTACCGCAAATAATAATCCCTCGCTGAAATTCTCCCCGGGATACAGCTTCAGCTGCTCGCAATGCCGGATCAGGATAATCAACGCTCTCTGTAGAATATGTCCCTACATCTTCAACCCTGTGTCCTTCTGCAAGCAACTTGTTCTTGATAAACTCTTTCAATCTATAGCCGGCATGATCTGCTGCCACCACTATATCCATACGTAACACACTCTCCTAGCTTTCTGTAAAGATTTTTTTAACCACTTCTACAAGAAGTCTTTGCATTTCCTGAGCTGTCCAATAATAAAATTCCTGAGATCTGCCAGCAGGATCCTCTATATCCCCTTCTTCTCCGGCAAATTCTTTAAGCACAACAACCTTATTTTCTGCTGCCAAAAAAACGCTAGTAATAATTTGTTTTTGCCCTCGTGTCATGGCAATAATCAGGTCAGCCTCTCTCGCTAAAGACTCCGTCAAAGGACGAGCATAATGTCTGCTCATATCTATACCTATCTCTTCCATGACTAGCAAGGCTTCTTTTGACGCTTTCTCTCCAGGATACGCAACTACTCCAGCAGAACATACCTGCATAAGTTCTGAATTTACTCCCATTTCTTGCAGTATCTTTTGCATAATACCTTGTGCCATCACGCTACGACAGGTATTCCCGGCACATACCAACAAGATTTTTTTTCTCATTTTCCCGTACCTTTCAAAAAGATGACTCTGTCCCTTTTCCCACTTCTTCGCTTCTCGTCCTACTCGTTCGACTATACTCAGGGCAAACCTCCTATTTCCAAATTTATACGTTATTATATCAACAGATTTACTTTTATGCAAATCGACATATTTCCCGGGAAATA
>CAZIRG010000038.1:0-11443 GCA_964541505.1 uncultured Syntrophomonadaceae bacterium
CGCATGCAAATCATCAAAGTCCTCAGGGGTAAAGATGTCTTCCGGAGCTACCTTGCTGATTAAAAAAGAGCCTCCTTTAATTAGTTCAGTCACAATCAACACTCCTTTTTGAAATTAATAAACACTGATTTATATGATTTGCGTTGATTTTTATATAATAATTTTATCATGCTTTAATCATAGTAATCAGTACAAATCAGCGTCTAATATTTTTTGTAAATTCTCTATCAACGTACAATCTCCCACTAAAAAGAAAATTTCTATAGAATCAAATTATAAAGTGAAAAGGGGATTTAAAGTACTTCAAAAATCCCGGCAGCTCCCATGCCGCCACCTACGCACGCACTGACCAGACCGTAGCGACCTCCTCTTTTTTTCATTTCATGTAAAAGAGTTAAAGTCAGCTTGGTTCCGGTGCAGCCTAAAGGATGACCCAGGGCGATAGCCCCCCCATTGACGTTGACTTTATCTGCAGGCAATCCAAGTTCTCTAATCACCGTCAGAGCTTGAGATGCAAAAGCCTCATTCAATTCAATCAAGTCTATATCGGCAAGGGTTAAGCCAGCTTTCTTTAAAACCTTGGGAATCGCCACTACCGGACCTATGCCCATAACCTCCGGACCTACTCCGCCAACAGCGTAGAAACGAAAAGCCGCTAACGGCTTAAGACCCAAAGCATCTGCTTTCTCCTTAGACATGATGACCACAGCAGCAGCAGCGTCACTCATCTGAGAAGAGTTGCCTGCTGTAACCGTACCCTTATTTAAAAAAGCTGGTCTTAGTTTAGCAAGACCCTCCATAGTGGTACCTGCCCGGACTCCTTCATCCGTATCAAAAACAATTTCTTTTACCTTCAGGCGTCCTTGCTCGTAATACTTATTTTGCACCGTAACAGGCACTATCTCATCTTTAAATTTGCCATTTTTAATAGCATCTGCTGCTTTTTGGTTACTGGCCATAGCAAACTTATCCTGATCTTCTCTGCTCACACCATATTGTGCTGCTACGTTTTCTGCTGTTAATCCCATAGACATATATGCTTGGGGGTACTCCTCTACCAAGTAAGGGTTAGGAGCCAATTTATTACCACCCATCGGCACTATACTCATACTCTCCACACCGCCGGCCACAACTATATCCATATCACCAGTCTGTACTCTTAGAGACGCTATAGCAATGCTTTCCAAACCAGAAGCACAAAACCTGTTAACAGTGAAACCAGGGACTTCTGCCGGCAACCCGGCACGTTGAGCTGCTATGCGACCCACATTCATACCTTGCTCTCCCTCGGGAAAAGCACAACCCAGCACAACATCATCCACTTCTATGGGCTCTACTCCTGCGCGCTTAATACTTTCATTTATAACCAGAGCTGCCAGATCATCAGGACGAGTGTTTTTTAAAGTACCTCTTTTAGCTCTTCCTACAGGAGTCCTGGCGCCGGCAACAATTACAGCCTCTCGCATTAGTTTTTTTCCCTCCTTTTTAGTTTCTTAAAGGCTTACCAGTTTTTAGCATATGCCCCATTCTAGCCTGAGTTTTGGGCTGACCGCAAAGGTGCAAGAAAACTTCCCTTTCTAAATCCAAAAGGTGCTGCTCTGTAACCCAGCTGCCCTCCGGTAGAGGTCCCCCACACATAACATAAGCCAGTTTATCTGCTAAATAAGCATCATACTCGCTTATATAACGACCTTCTTTCATCATATAAACTCCGGCTTTTAGAGCTGCTAACCCATTCTCGCCCAACACCCTGATCTTGCGCTGCACCGGAGGACTATAACCAAGAGAAGCCATAGCTAACACTCTACTTTTAGCATCTGCAATACGACGATCACTGTTAGCAGAAAAAGTGTCCTGAGGACGCATATAGCCTAACGATTTGGCTTCTTTAGCACTGGTAGCCACTTTGGCCTGGGCTACTGTCATAAAAGCTTCTCTGATAAATGGCAGCAAATCAACTGCTTTATTATCCATAACGTTTTCGCAACTTCTCAGCACCATTTCTTTCGTACCACCACCGGCAGGAATCACGCCTACACCCAGTTCTACCAAACCCATATAAGTTTCACCGGCAGCAACAATGGCATCAGAATGAGCCAAGATTTCATAACCGCCGCCTAATGCCATGGAATGTGGTGCTGCTATAACTGGTTTCTCGCAATATTTCAAACGCATCAGCGAAGTTTGGAAGTGCCGAATGACCATATCCAGTTCATCCCATTCTTCAGCCTGAGCCTCCATAAGTATTAACATCAGGTTAGCACCTACGCAGAAATTGCGTGCTTGGTTTGCAATAACCATACCTTGCCAATTCTTTTCCACTTCAACAATGGCCTTATTGACCATGCTAAGAACTTCCGGACCTATTGCCTGCTGTGGCGAATGAAACTCCAGGCAAACAACCCCATCTCCTATATCTATCAGGCTGGCACCAGAATTGGAAAGAACAACCCTGCCCGCCTCTTTATAGTCAGAAAGCTGAATTACCCCCGCAGGTGGATCCAAGAGTTTATACTGCTTACTCTTTTGCTCAAAGTAAGAAGTAACACCCTTTTCTTTCTGGTAAAAGGAGTCTAAGCCTGCTGCCAGCAAAGATTTAACAATTGGTGGTACTTCCAGACCATCTTTTTCTATGCGATCTGCCGCTTCCTTTACTCCTATGGCATCCCATATTTCAAACGGTCCCAAATCCCAGTTGAATCCCCAGCGCATAGCCTGATCTACAGCTACAATGTCATCAGCAATTTCTTCCAGTTTGACAGCAGCATAGATAATCATACCCCTTAAAGCCTTCCAAGCGAATGAAGAACCATTATCACCTGCATTCACCAATGCTTTTATGCTATCAGCTTTTGTTTTAGCTTTTTTGGAAGCTTCTAGGCAAGCAAATTTAACTTTTCCTTTGGGGCGATATTCAAGTGACTTATAGTCTATTGCCAAGATATTTTTCTTGCCGTCTTTTTTCTCTACTTTATAAAACCCTTGTTTGGTTTTGTTTCCCAACAATTTTTTGTCAACCATTTCCTGCAAGAAAGAAGGGACCGTAAAGGCTTTAGCTTCCCACTCTTCTGCAGCGCTGTTTCTCACAGTCTCAGCCACATGCAGGAAAACATCCAACCCCACCATATCCAGGGTACGGAAGGAAGCACTCTTGGGGCGAGCCATGGCTGGACCTGTTAAAGCATCAACTTCTTCCACAGTTAATCCGTCTTGCTCCATGGCTGCTGCTATTTCCAGAAGTCCGTAAACGCCTATTCTGTTGGCAATAAAATTCGGTGTATCTTTGGCTAAAACAACTCCCTTACCCAAAACCTCATCTCCAAAAGTAGACAAAAACTCCACTACTTCAGGATCAGTCTCCTTGCCGGGAATTATTTCCAGAAGTTTCATATAGCGAGGTGGGTTGAAAAAGTGTGTTCCTAAAAAATTTTTCTTAAACTCATCAGAACGACCCTCAACCATAGCATTAACAGAGAGACCAGAAGTGTTGGTCGTAACAATTGTCCCTGGTTTTATATTTTGTTCTACCTTCTCAAAAAGCTGTTTCTTGATGTCTAACCTTTCCACTATTACCTCAATAACCCAGTCCACCTCAGACAGTTTATCCAGATCATCCTCCAAATTTCCTGGCATCAAAAGATCTGCATCTTTTTTGTCATAGAGAGCTGCTGGCCGCATCTTTGTCAAGTTTTTAATAGCAGCCACCGCCAGCTTGTTGCGGAAAGTTTCATCCTCCCTGGTAATGCCTGCTGCTTTCTCTTTTTCGCTAACTTCCGGCAATACAATATCCAGTAGATAGCAAGGTATGCCTACATTAGCTAGGTGAGCAGCAATCGATGCTCCCATAGTACCGGCTCCCAAAACAGCCGCTTTACGAATTTTTCTCACCATAAGTAATTTTTTCCTCCTTTCATCCTTTAGGGGTTAACTCTCGAAGGAACGCTACTGTAAACCAAACCTCCAAAAGCAATAACAATCTCAGCTTAAATATTCCACCAATTCAAAATTTCCTCAAAAGCAGTTCTATGCTAAGTTTTCAAGTTTTCCTCTACACCCCCTATTCCTCTTTTTCTGTCTAAATATTGTATCGGATTATCTCGGAAACTTTCCCTGGTGAAATATTTATAAAGACAACTTCGCCATGATTCTTTTTTTTCCTGCTTCTTTACAAAAAAAATAAATTTTTAAAAATTTATTTTTTCAACTCCCCCCTGCTAAAACCCAAATTTCTGGCAAATAACGATACTGTTCGTTAAAATCTAACCCATAACCTACCACAAATTTATCCGGAATTTTAAATCCACAATAATCTACCGTAATAGCCGCCTTTCTTTTTTCCGGTTTGTCTAGAAGGGTAATTATTTTTAAAGAGGCCGTCCCTCGGGAAGAAAGGTTGTCCGCCAGGTAACTGAGAGTCAATCCTGTGTCAATAATATCTTCAACTATAATAACATGGCGACCTTCAATACTAGCTTCTAAGTCTTTAAGAATCCGCACGACCCCCGATGACTTAGTAGAAGCTCCGTAACTGGATACCGCCATAAAATCCATCTCTACCTCCACTTTAAGGTGCCTAAGTAGATCTGCCAGAAATATCACCGCCCCCTTCAGAACACCAACCAAAAGAGGTTTTTTGCCAGCATAATCTATAGAAATCAACCCGGCTAATTCTTCAACCTTTTCTTGGATCTCTTCTTTACTGATAAGAACTTCGTCTAGTCTCAGCTTCATTTTCCGTCCCCTTTCTTTCATTCTATAATTTTTACTTCTACCAAAAACCAACCGCAAAGAGAAAAACAAGAAGAACAAGAACCACAAATGAAGGCGGTTTAGTGGAGAGGATAATCTAGGGAGGTAAGGCTTATGCGCAAAATTTTCTTTGTCTCACTGGTAACTTTATACTTGTCATTAATTTCTAATCCAGCTACCCAAAGAATCTCTTTACCGACAGCTACTAGGTATAAACTCTCTCTTTTTTCTCGAGGTATTTTCTTGTCAATCAAAAAATCTTTTAATTTTTTACCTCCCTTCATGCCTAAGGGCTGAAATCTATCTCCGGGAAGACGGCAACGCAAAGTTAATTCCTCCAAAAAAGGGAAAACAAGGTCGTAATCAAAGTCGGCTTCCATGCCGGAAGCAAAAGTGTCTGTTGTCTTTTCTCGCACAAAAACAAAGGTATTTAGTTTTACCTTTTGTTCAGGGAAAACTGTTTCTCCCGGAATATTTATCTTGACAGGAGCAAAATGAATTTCTTCTGTTAACTCCATGGGCTTTCGAAAAAACAAACAACCATAAGACAACTCTGCCTTAATTTTACCCGGTAAAGTGAGAGATGAACCTGTTTTCCCAACCAGTATCAGATTGCGTAAGCTTTCTATATGGCGATAACCCAGCCCTTTTCCTCGGGGAAACAAATACTCCCAAAGGCGAAGCAAAATTCTGGTTTGTATAGCCGGGTGAAATCGCAAAAAATCTTCTCTTCTAAGATTTACCTTTTTTCTCTCATCCCACTTCTCGTTTTCCATTCGTCCTCTCTCGTCCTCCCTCGTCCTTCCCCGTCCAACCCCCAACTTCTCACCTCTCATCTCCAAAATCACCCCCCGTCCCCCGTCCAACCTCCAACCTCCAACCTCACTCTGACTCCCTACCTGTGCTCTCGCTTGGCAGGAACTCGTAAGCCCTCCTCCAGAGGTCTTGCCACTTCCCATTTCCCGCTTCCCAATTTTATCCTTCGCTTTTCTCACCAACAAAAGCCTTCTCCAAGCCTGCTGAGTTTTTTCGTCTAGATAATCCTCTGTTTCGGACATAATACTACTGAGAGAAAGAAGTGCCTGATCGATAGCTGGGTTGTATTCTTTCCTTAGAAGAGGCAAAAGG
Source organism: uncultured Syntrophomonadaceae bacterium (assembly GCA_964541505.1). Taxonomy (GTDB): domain Bacteria; phylum Bacillota; class Dethiobacteria; order PWVN01; family PWVN01; genus CAZLTH01. The sequence goes on from CAZIRG010000038.1 coordinate 5,878, forward strand.
TTAAGACGTACTCTGTTTCGCAAATAAACCTCTTTCAGGTTAGATTTATCTACTCGAAAGGAAAGATGACTGCGAGATAAATAATCTTCTATCTCCGGGCGTGAAACCTCCAATAATGGGCGTATAAGCTGTTTACCTTCTTGCCTCTTCCCCCAGTTCCTTACAGGGCGCATACCTGCTAACCCTCCTGTGCCTGTGCCCCGCAAAAAGTTTAAAAGTAAGGTTTCCACCTGATCATCTTGATGGTGCCCCAGTGCCATTTTATTAGCCCCCACCCGACGCGCAATTTGCAAAAAAACACCATAACGCACCCGACGGGCAGCATCTTGCGAGGAAAGGCGATGCCGGGCACAATAAGCGGGAACATCAAAAGTCAAAGAACTAAAAGGTAAGCCACGCTTTGCAGCTATCTCCCTGACAAACCGAGCATCTCCTCTAGCTTCCTCCCCTCGGAAGAGGTGATTTAAATGTACCACATGAAGTGAGATTTTATATTCTGCCGCTAGACGGTCAAGTATATCCAATAAAGCAACAGAATCAGCACCACCAGATACAGCCACCAGAATTTTATCGCCTGCCTGCAGCAATTTCTCTTTCTGTATGTACTTTTTTACTTTCGAAAACATTTAAAAGCCACCACTCCCTTGTTTTCTTCCGACAACGCCCCAAAATACAAATTTCGAACAAGTACAATATTGGTATTATACCCACACTTTTTAATTTAGGCGAAATATGATTAGTTTGCCAATTTGAGGTCCGACCACAGCTATAACGAACCTAACTAGATTTTTAGTATATCATAAAAATATAATTATACGAAATTTTGATAGGATACTAGATTATTATCTAAAATTGTATCTTCTATATTATGAGCAATGTGAAATTATAATAAAAGTTGGTGGTGAGCAAGTTTTTAGACAACGCTTTTTTAAAAAAATAGAGGAGCATTTAAACGCTCCCAGTACTGCCAAAACACTAGGGCTTCCCTCTAGCAACCAATGTTAATTTTATCTGTCAATCCATCAAATTTACCCACTTGCGCAACCACAAGAGTTGCTCCTACTGACTTATTAACTCACCATATTTAGGTCAATTATTTTACAAACAATCACACTCATATCGTCCAAAGAATATCCCCTATTTCTGACACAAGCTTCTTCCAAAAGACTATCAGCTATTAGTTGAGGATGTAAAGTGTTTTTTTCGAGGAGATTTTTTTTGATCCAGCTGGAAAAGCCATCAACTCTAACTCCAGCCTCACTGATGCCATCAGTAACCATGATTAGTATATCTTCGTTTTCTAACTTCTCCTTTTTTATTTCCATGTTAACTTCTGCTAAAATTCCCAAGGGCAGAGAAGTACCATTTAGCTCTTTTACCTGTTGACCGCGTTTTATAAAGGAAGGGGCTGCTCCTATTTTGCATAGTTCCATTCTTCCCTCCTGCAGATCCAGCATCGCCAAATCAACTGTAGCAAAAGTTTCCTCTCCTGACCTGAACTGCATAACTGTGTTAACCGTTTTAAATATTAAATTTCGGGGTAATCCCACTTCCAACATCTCTTCCAGTAGACAAACAGTAGCTTTACTTTCTTTTTTGGCCTTCTCGCCGCTACCCATACCATCACTTAAAATAATAACCTGCTTTCCTTCCTTTAATGAAAGAAGGGAGTAATAATCCCCTGACACCTCTTCTCCATCTTTAGCTAGCTGGGCCACACCTATTTCTACAGTATAATTATAATATTTTCCCGGTATCGCTATTCTATCAGTCTTTAGTTTTATTTCATCAGCAAACTCATTTACTATGGTCGCTATCCCTTCCATCTGACCAGCCATTACGACCTTTCCTTCACGTAAACAATCCCGACCTAGTACTTCTATCATTTCTCTCTCCCGCTTGCTGTTAACAGTTTTAAGAAATCTGCCGAGATAGCGGCATTTTTTACGCAACGAAAAAGGCAAATCACGCATTGTGATTTTGCCAGAACCAACCTTGGTCAGCATTTCCTTGAAAATATCCTCCCTGTAAAAAAAGCCCTCTTGACGGCAGGTATTGTAGCTGGCACAACTTCGGCAGGTTTCTTCTATTAATGCTCTAGAAACTTTATTTTCGACCTCACCTTCATCCTCACCTCTGGCTACTTCCTTGAAAGCTAGGGCTATGCTTTTGAAAACCTGTGCTAAATCTTTCAGCTTGCCAGAGGTAGCAGAGCGTATCTCTTCATCAGCCTCACCGCTTCTGGTTAAAAGCGAGAAAGCCGGAGAAAAATTATTTACCCAAGACAGCAGCCCCATCGGTAGCAGCAGGAAAACTAAAGAAGCTGCCAACCCTTGCGGCAAAAAGAAAAAAAACCTTTCTACTCCTCCAACATAAAGAGCATACAAAAATATCCCTGTTAAATACCCGGCTGCCGCCCCTGCTCTGCCTGTTCCCCGAAAAATACCGCCCAAGAGACCAGCGAAAGAAAGCAGCGAAACATAAAAGAAGTTTTGAGTACCAATACACAAAAATAAACCTAAAATCAACCCCGCCACAGCCCCCAAAGCACCACCGTAAAAGTAGGCCAAAACAAGGACCGTCGTTTTAGGAATTACTTCCTGAAAAAAAAGAGCCCAACTAGGACCTTCTACCAAACCCAGAAGCAAAAATACAAAAAGAAAAAGCCCTCCTATGATTTCTTCCTGTTTATATGGTACTTCCCTTTTCTCTGACCAGACCAAAGCTGTTCCGAGACTTAGAAATATAGTCACGGGGACTATCAAAATAATCTCCATCACAAACAAAAACAAATCATATAAAACAAAAGAATTTAAGAGCAAAAAAAAGCCATGACTCACTATCAAGGCAAAAACAGACAACAAAGGCAAAGGAAATCCTTTTCTGCCACGAACTTTTGTAAACCTTTCTATCAAAGTAACCAGGAGCATCCCAATAAAAAGGATAATCGTTTCCGGTAAAAACCCAACAGTAGCACTACCCGCAAGGAGCATCAATGCAGCTCCAAAACCACTCTTTCTTTTTTCTCTATAGACAATCGTCCAGTAAGCCAAGGCAAAAGGTGCCAACTCACCAAAAAGAACTGCTCGTCCCATCATAAAAGAAGATAGGATAATATAAATTTCTTGTAACTGTGTTACTGTCAAAAATTTTCTTTTTACACCGCAAAGCATCCTGATTTTTCTCTTCTCAGCCTCTTCTATAAGACGAGCAGAGATCTGTCGAGGATAAAAATAAGTACTGTCTTGATTTTCCATCTGTCTTTCCTCCCCTATAAATATATTGTAATTACCATGTTTTTATTTCAGTTGACAGTTATCAGTTTACAGTTTACAGTGATTACGAGGTTACAATTTGCTATACCATACAATAATTAACTGGCAACCGGCAACTGGCAACTGGCAACTGATATTATAATTTACCTATAGTCCAAAAAATGTCAGAGGATGACAGAGGTAAAAAAAACAATCGACACATGTCCTCTTCATAAAGGAAAATATCGTGCTTTGTCTTTAACAACAGGCAAAAAAAAATTAAAAAATGCTCGATTTAGGAGGAATTGTCGAAATTTTCTAAAGCCTTTCGGCAAAAATAAAATAATAAGATCTCCCTTTCTCAAGAGAGATCCTGTTATTTTCGTTTTCCCCTTGGGGGTAATCAATGAACTCCCGCAGGGCAGAAAACATTCATTTAGAACGTTTTCCTCTTTGGGACATTAGGAGGCTGTTTATTGGACATCTTTAACTCTAACCTGTCCACGACCACCACGACGAAAATCCAACTTTTTTTTCAAATCATGCTGTCGCTCGTCACTTTCTTTTAAAAAGCGACTCATCTTATCTTCAAACGAAATGCCCAACATTTTTGACTGTCCTCTTCTCCGAAAACTTCTCTCTGCTTGCTTAATAGACAGACCAATTTTTCCATTGGCATCCATGGACAGAACTTTTACCTTTACCTTCTCCTGTCTTTGCAAGTGCTCATTTATATCTTTGACATAAACATCAGCCACTTCTGAGATATGAACTAAACCGGTACGCCCATCTGACAACTCTACAAAGGCACCAAAGTGGGTAATACCCGTAACCGTACCCTCAACAATCTGCCCCACTTCAACTGACATAGAAAAAATTGTCCTCCTCCTCAAAGTATAAACCTATCCGTATTATATATAAAGAATAGTGTTTTTGTCAATCATTTTTATCAATCGTTTTCATCTGTACTGATATAAAAAAGCATTTCTCCCGGTCTGGCCATACCTAGGCGACCCCGGGCTAACTCTTCTAGGTACTCAAGATTATGAAGAAGTTCTATCTCTTCTCTAAAAACAGCATTCTCTTCATTTACTTGAGCAATCTGATCCTTTATAGTGCTCAGTTCACTATTAATCTGTAAATGGCGCACAAACTGGGTAAAGCAAAGTAGGAAAAAGTAGAATAGAATAAAAACAATCAAAAAAATTTGGGGTTTCTTGTTCCTCTTTCTAGATATATCTTCTTTCTCCCTCTGAAGTAAAGGAAGATTTGGTTTTTTCTTACCATAGATTTTTTTTTGCCCATAAAAACTTCTCAAAAAATCTCCTCCTAAGCTACTCTTACTTCTCTTGCATAGTCTATCCATAGTCTATCCCCATATCCCCAGCCTTAAATAATTAAATAATAAGGTATCTTCTACCTATTAATAAAAAATTCCTGCTTATTGTTTTCTCTTTTGAAAAAATTTTTTACCTTTTTTGGTGATTAATCTAACATAAGTAAAAAAAACTCCTATCTTTTTATCGACTTTAGGGTACTGCAATCCGCTTTATTAGAAACACAGCGTATTTATCTGGAAGCGACCACTGTTTATCATAATTTCTCAAAAATAATTTACATAAAATCTATGGTATTTTACCAATTAATTATATATTTATACTATAAAAAACCTGTTTGATAACTCATAAATTTAAAAAAGCAGATTACAGGACTTTAGGGTATAAGTTCTTTATAATAAACTCAAAAAAGAAAAAAGGTAGCAAAAATATTTTCAACAAAGTTAACAATACTAGAAGTATTTTAACTAAAAAAAATAAAAAAAGACTGATCATATAATAAAAAACACCCCAAAAAGCACGACCTCCTGCCAAAAAATAGCGACTCAAAAATAAATAATATAAAACCAGCCCCAGCAATAAACCTATAAAAACATAACTCCTCACTTCACCCCAGTTACTGGCCAATAATCCTAAAAAAACTAAAGCAGTTATAAGAATAGAAAAAACAACATCCAAAAAAAAAGTAACGTAGCGAGAAGGTCGCCAAAAATAACGAGATGCTCTGTAAAAATCAAAAACCCCCCCCACCACTCCTCCCAACCCCAAAGTAACCAGAAAAAAGTATCCCTGTGTAAGGACAGCTACTTCTTCCTGCACGACAGACCCTCCTTCTTCTTTTTACTTAAAAAGTCTTTCCATTAAACCTCTAGAGAGAACAGTCCTGAACTTTTTAGCCTAGCATTAGTAATGGCTTTTGATTTGTTTTTCTTGACTCTCTTAAATGCTTCGTTCATGTTATCTCTGTCAAGTCTG
>CAZIRG010000039.1:0-11373 GCA_964541505.1 uncultured Syntrophomonadaceae bacterium
GAAGTATACCCAGAGCATAATCGAACAGATTGGATGAGGTTTTGGAAAAGCCCCCGGAAGAATAAGCTTTGGTAACTCCTGGTGTTTTTCTAACCTCTAACCTCCCACTTCTCACCTCCAACACACGTGGTGTTGCTGTAGCAGCAAGGCTCAAGTAGTTACCGTTATGGATTAAATAGTTTGACGGAAACTCGTCTTCCGTCAATCCTCAAATAAAGGAGCTGACAAAATGTCTTTTCTCTATTTTGATTGTTTTTCCGGCATCAGTGGCGATATGACTCTGGGAGCTCTTCTGGATCTGGGAGTGGAAACTGCTCGCTTACAAAAAGAAATAGATAAATTAGGTATCACAAATCTCTCTATAACAGCTACCAAAATTAATAAAAACAGCCTTGCCGGCACAGCCATCCATATTGATTTTCCAACCGAAAAACAACCACACCGTACTTTTAGCAATATTTCTTCTCTGCTAGAAAAAAGCACACTCTCTCCTGTAGTAAAAGAAAAAAGCCGTCGCATTTTTTCCCTTCTAGCCACAGTCGAAGGCAAAATTCACGGCAAACCCCCCTCTGAAGTTCATTTCCATGAAGTCGGAGCCTTAGATTCTCTAGTAGATATTGTCGGCAGTGTCATCGCCATAGAAATGTTGGGAGTGAAAAAAATAATGGCCTCTCCCCTCCCTTTTTCCCGTGGTTTTGTCCGGTCCGCACACGGTCTTCTGCCCTTGCCTGCCCCAGCCACAGTAGAGCTATGCCAGCTCAAAAAAATACCCCAATGCAAACCACCTCTCGATATTCAAGAAGAACTTGTTACTCCTACCGGAGCCGCCATTTTAGGAGCATTGGCTGAAAGTTTTGGTTCGCCGCCGCCTATACTTATCCAAAAAATAGGTTATGGCGCCGGGCAAAAAAACTTTCCCTTCCCTAACCTGCTACGCCTTTTTTTGGCAGAAAAAACAGAAAACTGCTCAGTATTACCAAACAAAATAACCCTAGAAAAAAATTTACTTATTGAAACCAATATTGATGATATGAACCCCGAACATTACGAGCATCTGCAAAACTCCCTTTTTCAGGCTGGAGCTCTGGATGTCTTCCTCACCACCATCCAAATGAAAAAAAACCGACCTGCCGTAAAAATTTCTATTTTAACAAGACCAGAAAAAGCTACCCCCTTAAGAGAAATAATTTTTCGGGAAACTTCCAGCATTGGCGTGAGAGAAAATCTTGTTGACAAGTATATCTTACCGCGCACCTTTACACAGGTTACAACTCCTTGGGGGAAAGTTAGGATAAAAACTTCCTATCTTGATAAAAAAATAGTAAACAAATCGCCTGAATATGAAGATTGCCTTAAAATCGCCCAAGAATACAAAGTGCCATTAAAAGAAGTTTATGATACGGTTCGTTCTCTCTTAACCTCTTAACCTCGTTTCCACCTTCTCCTTCATCTCCTCTGGACGGCAAACAATTTTATGCTGTACTGGTCGCTTTTCTAAATCTCTAACCGCTGCTGGAATCTCTTCCTTTTTGAGTTTGCTCATTTCCTCTAATAGTTCAAACTCATCTCTACCGGCAAACTTCTTGTCTATGGACTTTAAAACATCTGCCGTAAATTTATAAGGGCTGGCCGTAGAAACAATTACTGTTGACGTTGCATCTCCCGTTTTCTGCCGATATTGTTGGCAAACAGAGTAAGCCACCGCCGTATGTGTATCCATAATATAACCGGAGGCTTCAAAAACCTCTTTTATAGCCTTCGCTGTATCTTCTTCGCTGGCATAGCCAGCAAAAAAATTTGCTAGCTCTTTTTTTATTTCTCCTGTAACCTCATATTTGCCAGTTAAATTTAATTGTCGCATAAAATAGCTAACTTTTACTACATCCTCCCGGCTAAGATGGTACAGAAGTCTTTCTAGATTGCTGGAAAGCAAAATGTCCATAGAAGGCGAGGAAGTTATCTTAAACTCTCTCTCCTTGTCATATATTCCCGTATTTATAAAATCATACAAAACCCTGTTCTCGTTGGAAGCACAGAGCAGTTTTTTTATGGGTAGCCCCATTTTCTGTGCATAGTACCCGGCCAGTATGTTCCCAAAATTACCTGTAGGAACCACAAAGTTTATCTCCTGTCCGGGTGCTATCTCTGCACGAGCACAAAGTTGAAAATAAGCAAAGAAATAATAAACTATCTGTGGCAGCAGCCTGCCAATATTAATAGAGTTAGCTGAAGAAAAAAGAAAGCCCCTAGCTGCCAACTTTTTTTTCAAAGTTACATCTGCAAATATTTCTTTTACCCCAGCCTGAGCAGCATCAAAATTACCTTTAATTCCAATCACACAAGTGTTATCACCAACCTGCGTAATCATCTGCTTTTTCTGGATAGCGCTGACGCCTTCCTCTGGATAAAAAACTATTATTTTTACGCCTTCTACGCCGGCAAAACCACTCAAGGCGGCCTTGCCTGTATCCCCAGAAGTAGCAGTAAGAATAACTATCTCTTTGTTTATCTGCAGTTTTTTGACAGCCGTTGACAAAAGATGCGGCAACATCGTCAATGCTATATCTTTAAAAGCTAGCGTCGGTCCGTGAAACAACTCTAAAAAATATGTCCCCGGCTGGCTCTCAAGCGGCGCTGACAAAGGGGCTATTTCCGGCGCCGTAAAATTCTGGTCATAAGCAGCACTAACACAACTGTCAATTTCTTCCGCTGTAAAGTCCGTCAAAAAAAGCTGCAAAATGCGAACAGCCAGCTCTTGATAGTTCAAATCTTTTAAACAAGTCAACTCTGGACCTAGTTCAGGTATAAACTGAGGCACAAAAAGACCCTTGTCCGAAGCCATCCCTTGCAGGATAGCTTCTGCTGCCGTTACTTTACCTGAGCCCCCCCGCGTACTCTTATAATCCATCTGCTTGCCTATCTTTATCACCTCCGCTCAAAAAATAATCCATCAACTTGTACCCTTCTGCAATATGCAAGCCTGTTTCCCTAGCAGAATTCTCATCATAAGTGCGATCAGGAAAATCAAGTTCCCGGGTACTGTCATAAATTAAAAAAGGCACCGCATCCCTAGTATGTGTTCTTAGAGATAACGGCGTAGCATGGTCGGGTAAAAACAATATTTTGTATGCTTCACCGCTTTTATCTAGACCTTCTTTAATTGTTCTGATTGTTTTTTCACTTATCAACTCTATAGACTTTACTTTATTTTCTATTTCATACTGATGACCACACTCATCCGGTGCCTCAATATGCAGAAAAACAAAATCCTGTCCCGCGGCAAACTCTTGCAAAGCTGCTTTGGCTTCGGCCACAAAATCCGTGTCAATCGTAGCCGTAGAACCCGGCACATCAATAGACTTAAGCCCAGCAGATAAACCAATTCCTTTTATCAAGTCAACTGCAGAGATAACGGAGCCTTTTACTTTATATTTTTCGTAAAAATTTTTCAGCGCAGGTTTTTTGCCTTCACCCCAAATCCAAATAGAATTAGCAGGGTTAAGACCTGCCGCCTGTCTTTTTTTATTTATTTTATGTTGTTTTAACAACAGTACACTTCCCTCCATCATCTTTCTGATTACTTCACTGCCTTTGCCGGCAGGTAGATAGTCACCTGTTTCTTTACCGATAATATCATGCGGAGGCGTAAGCTGCCAGGTAAAAGGACCTTCCTGCCAAACCATCAAATGCCGATAACTTAATCCCGGGTAAAAGCTTATCTTTTCTGTACTTAAATGTCTGTTAATATCCACTATAAGTTCTTTAGCCTCTGTCGAGGATATCTCTCCGGCACTATAGTCCAGCAATTTCTTTTTGGCATAAGGCTCGTTTTCAGAAAGGGTTACCAAGTTGCAACGAAAAGCAATATCATCATCTGCCAATTTTATCCCCATGCTGGCCGCCTCAAAAGGAGAACGCCCACTATAAACCTCGTGTGGATCATATCCCAAAACAGCAAGGTTGGCCGTATCACTCCCTGGAGGCAAATCTTCCGGCACAGTTTTAACCGTCCCCATGATACTACGCCTAGCCAGATAATCAACAGTCGGTTTTTGAGCTCGCTGCAAGGGAGTTTTATTATCTAGCTGTTCTAAAGGATAATCCGCCATACCATCTCCTAAAATAACAATATATTTCATATCACTTCACTCTATCCTTTTGTCTTTTATATAGATACTACCCTGGTGCTGCTTAGCATACTTTTTAATTTCGGCAGCTATCTCTGCTACTTCCCAGTGAGTTTTGATTTCTCTCTTTTCATTATGTACTACGGCAATAGAAAGGGAAATCAAAGGAAGTATTTCCTTCTCGCCCCGACGGTTTTTGGTTTCTATGTAGCCTTTTTGGAAGTCTTTCTTATTATAAAATCTTTCTCGCTGCCCCTCAACCCTATTGATTATCTCTTGACAAACAGCATCAACCTTATCAAAAGTTGTTATAACCACAAAATCATCACCACCAATATGACCAATAAAATCGTCTGCGTTTCCCTGTTCTTTGATAACTTCTTCAATAATCCGACTCGTAGTAAGCAAAACATCGTCCCCTTTGAAAAAACCATAAGCATCATTATAGCTTTTAAAGTTATCTAAATCCAGATACAAGAAGGCAAACTTCCTCCTGGTCTCAGCCAACACATTCTTTACTTTTTCTTCAATCAAAATATTCCCAGGCAATCCAGTAAGTGGACTAAAAACCCGCTCCTGCTTGGCTCGCCTCAAAAGACTCTTTATTCGGGCTACCAACTCGTCTTCAGCAAAGGGTTTGGTAATATAGTCGTCTGCTCCCGCTTCCAGTCCAGCTACTTTATCCTTAAGCTTCGCTTGCTGGGAAACAAAAATAATTGGCAAGTGACTGGTTCTGGTATCATTAGATAAAACCTTACAAAACTGTATACCATCAAAGTCAGGCATAAGCACATCCAATAATATCAAATCAGGCTGAAAGCTCAAAATCATATCGAAAGCCTTCTCGCCCTCTGTAACACTTTCCACTACAAACCCTGTCTTCGTCAAAATATCTTGTAATATAGACACAATAGTCTTGCTATCATCAATAATAATGATTTTGCTTCCCACAAAATCTCCTCCTAAAACAACTAGCCACTCGGGTTGTTCGGTTAACAATTCAAAGTTAAAAATTAAAAGAATCCAACTATAAGCTAGTGTGCCTGACTGGCTACATTATATTAAAAAAACAAAGCAAACGTCAAGCTTGCAGTCGTATTAACAGAGCTGACGCATGAAAATAATTATAAAATATTTAAAAGTAGACGCTGATTTTTTATGATTTTTATGATTTACGCTGATTTTTTAATATATTAACAATTAAACAGTCGTTTATTATTGATTATAGCTGAGTTGTTATCACCTTCTCTTGCTTCTCCCGTACAAGGACGTCTGCTGCCAGGTTAATAGATGTTGTTTTTACATTTTTCAAGCTGGACTCTCTTTTTATCTGCACAGGACTGACTACCGGCTTATTCTGCCTGGATACTGGCAATAAAATAATAATTATTCAGAAAAATAAAGGAATAAGTACGTCTATTATAGAAACAATAACAATCAGGCAAATAAAAATTCGAAAGGACGATTTTTATGCAATTCGTTATTATTGGCGGAGATGCTGCAGGTATGAGTGCTGCCAGCAGAACAAAAAGAAGAGATCCGGCTATTGATGTTACTGTATTAGAAAAGACCTATGACGTTTCTTACAGTGCTTGTGGTATGCCCTATAACATTGCTGATCCTGGAAGAGATATGGAAGAGCTGGTTGTAAGAAGCGCCCAGGTGTTCATTGAAAAAAACAAAATAAACCTCCTGACCGGACATAGAGCTACAGCCATAGACCGTACTGCAAAAAAGGTATCTGGAATAACTGCGGGAAAAACACAGTTCAGTTTTAACTACGACAAGCTGCTCATTGCCACAGGTGCCTCTCCTATTATTCCTGCTCTACCGGGATTTGATTTGCCTCAGGTGATGGTTCTAAAAAATCTCTCCCATGGAAAGCAGATAAAAGCCTATATCCAGCAAAATAAAATCAAAAAAGCTGTAATTATCGGTATGGGATATATTGCTCTAGAAATGTGTGAAGCCCTCGAAAAAATTGGCATTAAAACCAGTCTGGTTAAACCACGGCCAATTTTTCTCCCCTGGCTTGCCCAAGAGCTTGCAGATGTCGTTTATAAGGAATTAATCCTTAAAGAAGTTGCTATTCATACAGGGCATGTCATTGAAAAAATTGAACCAGCAGGCAATGGCGTTGAAGTTGTGTGTGAAACAATGACCCTAGAAGCAGATCTGGTAATTGTAGCTGTTGGCATAAAACCCGCCAGCGAACTCGCAAAAGATGCCGGGCTAGATCTGGGAATTGCTGGTTCTATAGCCGTAGACAGATATTTAAGAACCTCCGATAAAGATATTTATGCCGCCGGCGACTGTGCTGACGCCTTTCATGTTATAACAAACAGCAAGTGCTGGATTCCCCTAGCACTAAGAGCCAACAGAGCAGGATGGGCAGTCGCTGATAATATTTGCGGTCTTAAAACAAGTCTTCAAGGCGTTGTCGGGACCTCTGTGTTTAAGGTTTTTTCCCTTGAGGTTGCCAAAACAGGATTTAGCTTCAAAGAAGCTGCCGCCGCTGGATTTGACCCCGTGGAGAAAACCATCCAAACAAGATCCCGCGCACATGGTCATCCCGGCTCAACACCAATTCATATTAGCATGACAGCAGACAGAAAAACCGGTCGCCTGCTTGGAGCGCAGATGGTGGGTAAGGAAGGAGCAGCTCACAGAATCAATGCCGTTGCCGTAGCCCTACACAATAAGATGACAGTTGAAAGTTTTTCCCAAACAGACCTGGCATATGCCCCGCCTTTTGGACCGGTCTGGGATCCTTTATTAACAGCTGCCAATCAGCTGGGAAAAGAAGTAATCTCTTCTATATAAGATATCCTGCACAGAAACAAAAACTAACCGGTAAAAAACATTTCTAAGGACCCAATCGGGGACGGTTCTTTTTTGACACGCAACGCAACAACCATCGCTACTTCGCAGGAAAATCCCGCTTGACATGCTCTCTAAAGTTACACCCGGAAAAAGAATTTGCGGCATAGATTTTGATAAAAGAGATAGGAGTTTCATGTCTTCTTTTCACTGTTATCACCAAGCTTCTCCCGCCGGTGGATAGCAATTTCTTTGGGAGCCTCAATCCCTATTTTGACCGTACTTTCCCCGATACTGACAACTTTTACAATGATGTTATCATTAATAACAAAACTTTCGTTAGCTTTACGTGTAAATATGAGCACTAGTTTCTCTCCATTTCTCTTTTTTGAACCACGGATAAACAGAACTACCTAATACCTAATACCTAATACCTAATACCTAATACCTAATACCTAATACCTAATACATCTTCTACACGGCAACTTTTTTTCCTGCCTTGTAGTTACTTGTATATACTTTTAGCACAGCTTTTTCCTGGTCGCCATCAAAACGTTCCTGCCAAGTAGCACTTTATTGCTTGACTACCTTTTTCCCTTCCCGGAAACTCCTTTTAGGAACAATTTGCCCTTCTGCCACGCCTCTGACAGCGTTTTTATTTCCTTCCTCCCTTTGCTACAATAAGGCTATCTCGGGTAAATCAAAGGCCTAAAAGGGGGTGAGCCTATTATGGAGGAGACAGTCTCATTGGTTGCTAATCTGGGGTTTCCAATTGCTGTTAGCGTCTATCTGTTGGTACGCATCGAAAGCAAATTGCAAGATTTGACAGCCAGTTTGAGAGAATTGAGTCATGTCATCGGTAAAATGGTTTAAAGTAAAAATAAAAGAAAGAGGTGAGAACAAATGGTAATTGTTATTGATCCAGGGCACGGCGGTCGGCAGCCGGGAGCTGTTTTTGGAGGAGCTAAAGAAAAAGATATTGCTTTAACTCTCTCCTTAGATGTAGCTGATAAATTATCGCCACATGAAGTTATCTTAACTCGAGAATATGATAGCAGCGTGAGTCTGGCAGAACGTATTGAAATTGCCAATGAAGAACAGGCAGCTTGTTTTATTTCGCTACATCACAATGCCGGGGGAGGACATGGTTTTGAGTCTTACCTAGCGTCGGCAGCAGGAAAAGAAGCACAACGCTACAGAGATATTATCCATACTAGAATTATGGAGTCCTTACAAGATTATAATATTCGTGACCGGGGTAAAAAGGTAGCTAATTTTTTTGTGTTACGACGAGCAAAGGTGCCGGCTATCTTATTGGAGTGTCTTTTCCTAGACAATGAAAGAGAGAGAGGTTTATTACTGCAAAAAAATTTCCGGCTTGCGTTGGCGGTAGCTATCGCCACAGGCATCAAAAAAGCTCTCTCGCTAACAAGCTTGCCCTCAGAAAAAGATTTTTTTACGGTACAGATAGGTGCTTTCAGAGAGCGAAAAAACGCCGAGACTATTCTCGCACAAGCGCAGGAGAAAGGTTTCGGACAGGCTTTTATAAGACCTTTTCCCCTATGATGCGCCACTGGCACACTGTATTAAAAAACAGCACTGTAAAAACGGTGCTGAAAGGAGAAAGTATAACTTGCCAAAAGACCAAGACAAGAACGCTTGGTCTTTTCTTTTTTACTTTATGTTAATGATCAACAAACACTAGGATGCCGGTGGTTATAGATTTTACTGGCACGCCCGGCAGGGTTCGAACCTGCAACCTTCTGATCCGTAGTCAGATACTCTATCCAATTGAGCTACGGGCGCATGGTAAATGGCGGAGAGAGTGGGATTCGAACCCACGATACGAGTTTTGCCCGTATAATCGCTTAGCAGGCGACCGCCTTCGACCGGCTCGGCCATCTCTCCACATTTTTGACTTTGTTTTTATACTAATAAGTTAGCTTTTTTCTGCTCTATCCCCTCTTGCTGCCTACTATCGGTTATATTAAATGGAGGAGGGGGTGGGATTCGAACCCACGGCCCGCAAGACGGGTCACTGGTTTTCAAGACCAGCTCCTTAAACCACTCGGACACCCCTCCCGAGCCGCCACAAATAAAGTATACTATATGAAGCTTTCCTTGTCAATCAAGCTGCTGATCTCAAACCAAAATTAATCTACTTCTAACCTACTCAGTTCCCAAATTCATCACTAATTTAAACCTCCGTCCAATCTCCAACCTCGCTCGGACTCCCTCCCTGCGCTCTCGCTTGGTAGGGACTCGTAAGCCCTCCACCGGAGGCCTTACCACCTCCCGCTTCCCACCTTCAATTTCATCGGCTTCTTTTAACTAAAAAAAGCTCTCTCTTGCCTATCAAGACGATCCTCTATTCTGTCCAAAGACTGTAAGATTCTCTCATTCACATCATTTTGCATTTCTCTGGCATCTGCAAGGACATTGAATTTCGCTGTTAATTCTAGTTCCATCCTAACCACCATTGTTTCCAGTTTTTTCTGTCGCTCATCAAAAATCTTTTGACTTTCACATAGAAACTCGACGTCTGCCCGAAGTTCTTGCTGACCCTTCTTAAGCTCAGCTACGTCCGTTTTAAGTTCGGCTACATCTGTCTTGAGCTCAGCCACATCAGCCCAAAGCTCTTGCTACCCTGTCTTAAGATCTTCTATGCCAACCTTTAAGCCCTGTTGTCCGCTTTCCAGCCTGGTTACATCAGACAGTAAATGCTGCTGTACGCCAACAATTAATTTCAATTGATCAAGCAACACTTCCTGAAACTTTTCTTCATACATCCTCTATCACACTCCCTTTTATACACCACTACCCTCTACACCATAATTAATTCCACAAATCAAACAAATCTCCTGCTCCTATTTTCTGTTGCACAAATTAAACACACCTTCGCAAAACACTCAGGATTATAATTAGCAAATACAATGGTAACTATTCAGCTACAACCGTTTTCCGGTTAAAAACCGGTGAACAATGGATCATAAACTAGTTGCCAGTTGCCAGTTGCCAGTTGCCAGTTAATTATTGTATAGTATAGCAAATTGTACCCTCGTAATCACTGTAAACTGTAAAGAGGTATTCAATCTCTAACTATTACGTTAGTGCCTGAATAGTTACATACAATGTAATGTTATAAATAGCTTATAGGCAAAATACTCTTAACTATACCCAACCAACATACCGCTTAGTACTAAAAGCTCCTTTCTCCAAGCATCATAAAATCCCTGCTTTCCTTAAAGAAAAACACCAACAGGTTCTTCGCCCTCCCAAACTTCCTAATCTCAAAATACAGACCAAAAATAATATACCAAATCAGACGTTCTCTCCCTAGAAGAAAAAAAGAAAGAAATTTTAATGAAATCTTTCTTAATTATCAGCATATATGTTAAAATGAGAAACAAAGAAATTAAAAACACTCACCTTCTAAAGAATAACATCTTCTGTATAGAAATTTAAAGATATAGGAGCAAGCAAAAACCCGTGGAAACCTATCTGATTATGGGCTATGGCCTTTTTGGGCAAAAGGCTGCTTATAAATTAAATAAGTTTTCAGCGACGGCAAAAATCATCGTTGTTGAGTCAGATGCTCTGGCAGCTGAGAAAGCTTCCCTTGATGGATTTCAAGTGTATCAAGAAAATGCGCTAGGCTTTATGCTCAAGATGTCGGCAAGAAAAGCTGCTCACTGGTGGATTGTTCCTGCCCTTCCTGTTCACCTAGCTTATGAATGGCTTGTCGCTTCTCTGGAAAAAGAAAAAGAAGTGCTAAAAATACCAGTTCCCAGAGGGCTGGATTTATCCTTGCCCCTGCAGGTGCGAAGCAAACAGGGTTCCTTGTATTTGAGCTTGGCCAACTTTATCTGTCCGGAAGATTGCCCTGAACCAGATAAATATTGTACGCAAACAAAGTTGCCACGCAAAAAACCGCTTTACCGCCTGCTGGAAGAAATCCAGTTTGAAAGCTACCTGTCACTGGTAATTACCAGCCAACAACTTGCTCCTGGCACAGGCGGCTATACCTTTCAAACCTTGCTGTCCACAAAAAAAAAGCTGTTGTCGGTCAGCGGATATTACCTCATCAGTACTTCTTGTAAGTGTAATGCCGTCACGGACGCATTTTGCGTAAGTGACTGAGTGACTAAGTGACTAAGTCAGCCCATTCGACTGCGCTCAGGGCAGGCTCTGCGGCTGTAAGTGAGTAAGTAAACACGACGGAGGTAGGCACACCCATAAGGCTACCCCCATCCGGGCAACCACAAGGGATTGCCCCTACCAACTCAGTCGTCAGTAGTCGGTAGTCAGTCGTCAGGAGTACGAGTATCGACGACCGACGACCTAACCAAACCCTCGTCGTTCCTCGTCTTTACTCAGTCACTTAGTCACTTAGTCACTTAGTCACTTAGTCACTTAGTCACTTAGT
>CAZIRG010000040.1:0-11302 GCA_964541505.1 uncultured Syntrophomonadaceae bacterium
CAGTTTACAGTTTGCAGTTTATACAGCACTGACACATGAAATTAATTATAAAATATTTGTAACCACTCAGGTCTGTTGAACTGTTTTTAAAATTATCTCAAAGTTGCCTAAGCTGTTACAGCATATACCAGTGTGAGCACCGATACACATACCAACCAATTAACCCCTAATCAACTAACAAGCGATATTGCTACAGCAGCTTAGCTAAGTAGTTACAAATATTTAAAAGTAGACACTGATTTATTATGATTTTTATGATGGATGCTGATTTTTTGATATATAAACAAATAAACGGCTGTTTATTTGTTTATTGCTAATTATATCTATTTTACGTTAACTTGCTTGAACTAATTAATATTTTTATCATATTTAATCATATTAATCAGCGTCTTTCAGCGCCTATTTATTAAAAGCAGTGCGAAAAACTTTCTTGTCGTTAACGCTTGCAAGCATTTGGATACCTATGTTTAAAAAGTCATGCGTCAACTCTGCAGTTTACAGTTGACAATGATTACGAGGTTACAATTTGCTATACAATAATTAACTGGTAACTGGTAACTGGTAACTGGTAACTGGTAACTGCCTTCGGTAGCATATTACGACAGCCCTGAAACAAAATCCAGCGGTAAAGCAAACATTATGCCAGTGCCAGGCTCATCAATATTTCCCAGTACTTCCTTGACAACCTCTTTAGCTATTCTAACATGCTCATCATCCAAAACAGAAAATATAGTCAGGTTATGCGGACGACAATCTTCAAAAAGATGACGTATACCCCCAAATACAGGCATTTTGCAGGATAGTGTCTGACCCATACCCGTTGAATCAATTATCGTAGCACCTCTAATATTTTTATCATAAAATCCTTCCAGAATCTTATTTAGGTATTCAGTTTTATTGAGTACCAAAATAAAAAGTTTTATAGACCTCCGCCTCCTTTAATAAAATACCGCTGTTGTAAAGCAGCGGTATTTTAAACTCTTATAAACTGTTTAACTTCTCCAGAATTTCATCTACTGCTATACCATGCACAGCCGCTGCCTGAGCTACTGTTTCTCCCTGTGCAGAAGGGCAACCAAGACAATGCATACCCATTTTCATAAAAACTTCTGCTGCTTTCGGTTCTTCTTTAAGAACCTGTGAAATAGTCATATCCCCAGAAAAGCTTTTGCCGCATTTAGCCATCATAAAACCTCCTTGCCATATAATTTGCCTTATTTTATATCTTTCTGCTAGTGCCGTCAAGCCTAAATAAGTAACTAAAAATTAAAGATTTAAACCTAGTATACCTCCTATCGCTCCCAGAACAAAGCCTAAAAACAGCTTTGAAAACAGTTGTAAACTTACATCTGCCTCAATGGCAAATAATTTTAACAAAATCAACAAAATTGCAATATAGGCAAAACCAGTTAAGCCACCATAAAGCCAACCCTTAAACTGCATCCTCCTAGCAGCATAGGCTGCACCGATAATTATACTAAATATGCTAGTTACATAAATAACATAAGGTACAACTTGCTCAGACAAAGGGGTTAAGTAAAGAACTGCTGCAACTAGAGTACAAACAATTAAAGAAATTACCAGTGCCAAAAAAGTTCCTTTGAAAACATATTTGAAATCCAACAGCTGCCGCCATTTTCTGCTATTTTCTGTCTTCACCTTACTAAACACCTCCAACCTTTTTAGTTTCAATAAAACTTATGAGGTCAAAGATGAAATTATGTTAAAGTAAGATGATATTCTTGTTTGACAACCGAAACCTTTATTCGTCTTCCAGAATTCTGTCTATACTGAGTCTGGTCATGCGAACATCCATATTATCACCAATCTTCAGTGTTAAGTCCTCTTCCCGCAACTCTTTGATAATACCGTAGAATCCACCTATAGTTATCACTTTATTCCCTTTCTTCAACGATGAGAGCATTTCCTGACGCTTCTTCTGTTGCTTTTGCTGTGGTCTGATTAAAAGAAAATAAAAAACCACAAATAACAAAATAATAGGGGCCATACCAAGTAGAGTTTCCATAAATTATTAATTCCTCCTTGTAAATTTTAGTTTTTTCCCCCTTGACACTTGAAAAAATTACTAGCAAAATTCTCTAGTCTATCTTCTAAAATAGCCTGGCGGATTGTCTGTAAAAAATCATGCAAAAAATATAAATTATGATAGGTTGTTAAGCGTAATCCCAAAATTTCCTTGCTTTTTATTAAATGCCTGATGTAAGCCCGGGTATAGTTCTGGCACACATGACAGGAACAATCCTTATCAATGGGATTGAAGTCACGAGCAAAGGCCGCATTTCTAATAGTTAAGTTTTCTTTCCAAGTCATAACCGTACCATTTCTGGCAATACGAGTAGGCAACACACAGTCAAACATATCAATGCCTTCTAAGATACCCGCCAGAAGATAATCAGGTGTTCCTACTCCCATCAAGTAACGTGGCTTTTCTGCAGGCAAAATAGGGGCAGTATAGGACAAAACATCTTTCATCTCCGTAAAAGATTCTCCCACACTTAAGCCGCCAATAGCATATCCGGAGAAATCCAATGCCGTAATTTCCGAAACACTTTTTTCTCTTAAATCCCTGTAAACACCACCTTGAATAATGCCAAATAAAGACTGGTTCTGCTTTTTGTGAGCCTGCAAACAGCGCCCCGCCCACTCTGTAGTTCTGGCAACAGCACCCTTGATATAATCATACCCAGCCTGGTGAGGAGGACATTCATCAAAAGCCATAATTATATCTGCCCCTAAAGCTTCTTGAATTTCCACAGATTTTTCCGGTGTAAAAAAATGCCTAGATCCATCCAAGTAAGATCTGAACTCTACACCATCTGCCGAAATTTTGGATAAATCACCCAAGCTAAAGACTTGAAACCCACCGCTATCTGTTAAAATAGCACCTTGCCAGTTCATAAAAGTATGTATACCGCCAGCCTCTTTGACAATATCATGTCCTGGTCTAAGATAAAGATGATATGTATTTGTCAGTATTATATCAAATCCAATGCCTTTTAATTCCTCAGGCAACATGGCTTTTACTGTGCCTTGTGTACCTACCGGCATAAAGACAGGGGTATTGATTTCACCATGAGGAGTAATAATTCTGCCCGCTCTTGCCCCAGTGCGGCTACATTTCTTAGTAATTTCAAATTTTATTGTCATTAATTTTCTCTTCCCACTTCCAACCTACTCACCCGGGCAATCACAAAAGATTGCCCATCTCTGACTTACTGGTTACTGATTATAATTCCCTACAATTGCTGTTCCGGGGAAATAAAACCCTAGTATTTCTTCCACACTATGTCCTGCTTTGGATCTGTTAAAAGCTCCTGATTGGCTCATTCCCACACCGTGCCCCCAACCCTGCCCCTGAAAATGATACTCTGTAGGACGCACAAAAGTATTGTACACACCTGCTGCTCCCAAAACATAGGCCCTGTTATTTCCAGAAAAAACTATTTTACTTAACCCATCTCCAGTCATCACAGGAATATCCTCCAAACTATTATGCATAACAATTTGCTGCAACCCTTTCACCCAAACTTGAGCATTGCTCCTCACGGTGAACATTTGGCTAGGCAAACGCAGGTTAAGTCGAGCTCTTTCCCGGCTCAAAACCTCAGTTCCCCTTTCACCAGTAATATAAACCGTGTCCACCCTGCCAGAAGGAAAGTGCCTAACCACAATATCCCTAGTCTCTCCTATCGATTCTTCTATCGTAGAAGAACCTGAACGAGCCGGCAGATTTCTCATCTCTGCTACAACATGAGTTTTCTCCCATAAAGCACGTGGATGAATAAACGGCGACCAAGGATAAGTAAGCTCTCCTGTAAGCAGCTGCTGGTTTAAGGGATCATCATAAGGATCGGGTTTTGTTTCCAAAAATGGTAACGGATTCAACCAAACATTTTCCGATGCTTCCGTGTAGCCACCAACAGTAGCGGAGTAGAAAGTAGGGATTAGACTTCCGGCATGGGTTACAACCTTTCCCCTAGTTTCATCTACAGCAAGAGTTGTGGCTACCTGCTCACTACTATATCCTCCATATACCTGACAAAACTGAGTATCAGTTAGGTCAAATCCTCTGTTTGCGTGCCTACCTCTGTAAAACATGGAAAAAGTCCTGGCCACAATAGCTTGTGCCTTCAGGGCTGCTTTGCCCCCTTCTTCTGCCCAGTCAGCAGAAACTTCCCGGGGAACAACCCCATATAAATAACTCTCTATATCTAGTATGTTTATAACTGTAAGAAAACTTTCTCCTGCATTGATACGAATTTCCAGTTCTCCCCTATACGCTGTGTCGTTTAAAACAATTTTGTTTATTCCTTCATTCGCTTGCTCTTGCAAAAGAAGAGGCCCTCTAAATGAGGCAAGACCATTCAATTTTATTTTCCCCTCTGCGTTCTCTCTCGTATAAGAAAAAACAAGAGTTTGTTCTTCTAAATCTATGACTTCCTTAGTGCTTAAATCAATTAATAAGTAATTTCCTTGCAAGGTAACTTTTACTTCCCGCTTATTGTTTAGGGAAAGGCCAATACGAATTTCAGGGAAAAGCTCCGTTGCCTCGGCATCATTTGAAGTTTCACCAGCCAAAACAGAAAAAGAACAAACAAACAAAAGAACAAACACGATAAAGCTAGCTATATAGTAATTTCTTTTCAAATATCAACACCTCACAAACAGATTATCCAGCTAATATGTAAATACATCTTTCGCTATTTGCCTTCTACTTCCTGCCTTGACCAGAAAATATTATGAAAAAATAAATTTAAGAAAATGGGTTGGTCACAGGCAAAGATTTACCCAAATATTTATAAACCTGTTTGGTGGCGACCCGTCCCCGCGGTGTTCGGTGTATGAACCCCAGTTGCATCAAATAGGGCTCATAAACATCCTCAATAGTTTCCGGCTCTTCGCTTATAGCTGCAGCTAAGGTTTCCACTCCCACAGGACCACCGGAAAACACATCCACCAAAACAGTAAGCAAATGCCTGTCTATCCTGTCCAGCCCAAGAGCATCTACTTCCAACATTTCCAAAGCTGCCCTGGCTACCCCCAGAGTAATTACATTATCAGCTTTTATCTGGGCATAATCTCGCACTCTTTTTAAAAGGCGGTTAGCCACCCGAGGTGTTCCCCGTGCTCGGCAAGCCAACTCCAGTGCACCCTGTATTTCTATAGGAATCTCTAGTATCCTAGCTGCCCTGGTTATAACCTCGGCCAGCTCATCAGTACTATAAAATTCTAATCTGCTGACAACTCCAAAGCGATCTCTGAGCGGCGACGACAACAATCCCGCTCTAGTGGTAGCACCTACCAAGGTATATGGAGATAAGTCAAGTCGCAAAGAACGAGCGGCAGGTCCTTTCCCCACAATTATATCTAGAGCAAAATCCTCCATAGCCGGATATAATATTTCCTCCACGCTGCGGTTTAAACGATGTATTTCATCAATAAAAAGAATATCTCCCCTAGAAAGATTGGTCAAAATAGCTGCCAAGTCTCCCGGTCGTTCTATTGCTGGTCCTGAAGTTGTTTTTAAATTTCCTTCCATTTCTACGGCGATAATATGCGCTAAAGTGGTTTTACCTAAACCAGGAGGACCATAAAGAAGAACATGGTCAAGCGCCTCTCCTCGTTCCCGGGCAGCCTGTATAAATATTCCCAGATTTTCTTTTATCTTTTCCTGCCCTATATAAGTTTTAAATCTTTTCGGTCTTAAAGTTTTTTCAATACCTAAATCTTCTTCCTGGAAAGAACCGGAAACTATTCTTTTTTCATTGACCATATCTTACATACCCCTTTCGGAGAGGTGTTTCAATGATTCCCGTATAAGTTTATCCCTCTCCGTTATCCCTGTTTTAGATATTGCAGTTAATGTCTCATCTGCTTCTTTACGAGTATATCCTAAGCTCAAAAGTGCCTCTCGCACCTCTGTTAAAATGCCAGCAAACAAAAATCCTTTTTCAGATGTCTCGATCATAGGAGAAGATACTTTATCTTTTAATTCTAAAATAACTCTTTGAGCTGTCTTTTTACCCATCCCTTTTACCTGGGTCAGGACATCTACATTTTGAGCCATTATGGCCTGAAATATTTCCGATATAGATAAGCACCCTAAAAGAGAAAGAGCTAGTTTCGGACCTATGCCAGAAACAGAAGTAAGTAATTTAAAAAAAGATAACTCTGCCTTTTCTAAAAACCCATAAAAAGTCAGACTGTCTTCTCTTACTACCAAATAAAGATAGAGTAAAATATCACTACCAAGGGCAGGTAACTGCTGCACGGTCAACTTAGAAATATGTATTTTATATCCTATACCATTATTCTCAAGCACTATAAAATCTTCTGTCTGTTCTACATACGTTCCTTTGATATATTGAAACACTGCTGCCAATTTCCTCCTCGCTTACTTGCCCGGGCAACCACAAGGGATTGCCCCTACTGACTTAGTCACTTAGTCACTTAGTCACTAACCTATTATAATGCTCAAAACTGCCATGGCACAAGGCCACAGCTAAAGCATCAGCTGCATCATCAGGTTTAGGAATTGTTGGTAAATTAAGCATTATCTTAACCATCTGCTGTACCTGTTGTTTTTCTGCTCGCCCATAACCAACAACACTCTGCTTCACCTGTAGCGGAGTGTAGGAAAAAACTTCAATATTTGCCTGTGCAGCTGCCAGCAAAACTACTCCCCTAGCTTGTCCCACTACAAAAGCAGTCTTTACATTTGTATTAAAAAATAATTCTTCTATAGCTATCACATCAGGAGAATGTTCGGCAATCACCTGTGCTATGGTACTATAAATGACCAACAACCTAGCACTCAAATCCTTCCCGGCCGTTGTTTTGACACAACTATAAAGTATAAAATAGTAATCGGAATCCTTCTTCCGAATAAGCCCATACCCTGTAGTAGCCAGTCCCGGATCAATCCCCAGAATAAGCATATTCTCCCCCCCTCAACGGTACTCTACTGCCAAAGGCAACGCACTCGTATTACTCCCTCCTAACCCCTTTCCAACTTCGTAGAGAAGGGACTTAGTAACACGGCAGAGCAAAATAAGTAAGCAAATGCCTAGTTACACGGCATAAGATAGTTTCGCAACCTCTGTAAACTGTTAACTGTAAACTGTTAACCGATTATGTAGTATAACTCTCCAAAATAAATTTCTTTTCTTCCTCTGAACTGAAAGGTATCCCTTTTCTTAGTTCCTCTCTATAAATATCCTTAACCTCATAGAGCGTAATTTCCTCTAAAACCCCCGTAGGGGGTACCCCTCTGAATATGGCGATTTTATAATCATATAAACCAACATATTTTAAATCCCGGCAATAAGGACACAAAGAACCTGTATATTCTAGAACAATACTGGCAGGAGCAACAATGTTCATCTTCCAGTTACCGGTTAAAAGTTCTGCTATTCTTTCTTGAGAGAGTGTGCCAAGGTCGGCTTCTTTTAACCCTGCCGGAAGATGCTGTTGAGTCAAAGAACAATTATTCCCCTGGTGGAGAATAACAACTTCTGTTCTCTTTTCGGGGATTCTGCTCTCACTTAAATAGGGTGCACTTTCTGTCAATTGAAAAAATCTCTGAGAGTAAGCTTCCCGCAAAAAGAATACTAGAAACAATGTGACTAAAATAGTTAAAACCAAACTACCAAAAAAAGTTTTCTTCTTGTTTTTTTGAGCATAAAACATCATCTCCTTAAACAATAGAGTTATCTATAAAGTTCCCCTTGTTTAAGGAAGATATACTATTTATCAGTTTACAGTTGCCAGTTAACAGTTAACAGTAGCCCCCTCCCCTAATCTTAGAAGTTAGAAGTTGGAATATGAGATCGGTTGCCAATTGCCAAGTGCTAAATACATTGCTTCAATTGTTACCTAGTGAATTGAAAAACCGCAAACCGTAAATCCATAACTTTCGTAACCCCTGTAAACTGTAAACTGTAAACTGATACACGCTTGTCGATAAATGTTAGTTTTCGATGTTCATACGTAATTAAAAACTAGGCACCCAAATCGCCACAATCATCATCTATAGCAACATTAGCATATACCGCTTGTACATCATCATGCTCTTCTAAAGCTTCTATAAGCTGCAGTATTTTTTTAGCCTCATCTTTATCTTCAACCACGATCTCCATGTTAGGAAGCATAGTAATCTCCGCTGTATCAACCTGTAACCCTTCTTCTTGCAGGAATTCTTTAATTTTCTCCAAATTTTCCGGAACAGTCGTTATTATAAATGTCTCCTTCTCCTGTCGAAAATCCTCCGCCCCAACTTCTATAAGCGATAATATCAAATCATCTTCATCTGGAAATACAGCTTTCTTCTCTAGAACAATAACACCTTTTCTTGCAAACATCCAGCCTACACAGCCAGATTCTCCCAAACTTCCGTCATATCTGCTAAACAAGTGCCTAATATCGGCAGCCGTTCTATTGCGATTATCTGTATTTATTTCCAGAAGAATAGCCACTCCAGCCGGTCCGTATCCTTCATAGGTGAATGATTCGAAAACTTCCCCTGCTATTTCTCCTGTTCCTTTTTTAATTGCTCGGGAAATATTGTCATTGGGCATATTTACTTCCCTAGCTTTCAAAACAGCCATTCGCAACCTAAAATTTGTTTCTGGATCAGAGCCACCTTCCCGGGCAGCAACTATTATTTCCCGGACCAGCTTAGTAAACACTTTTCCTTTTTGCGCATCAACCCTAGCTTTTCTATGCTTAATATTTGCCCATTTAGAATGACCTGCCACAAATTATTCCTCCTGCACTAAAAAAATACTATCTCCCCTGTTAATCTTTCCACCTCGCACAACCTTGGCAAAAATACCTTCCCGAGGCATAACACAGTCACCAACCTGCTTATATACCTCACAATGACCATGGCACTCTTTACCAATCTGGGTAACTTCCAATAAAACCTCGTCACCCAACCGGATTTGTGTTCCTATTGGTAATACTGCCACATTCATACTTTGCACTGTTAAATTTTCTGCAAAATCTCCCGGACCTACTTTTGCGCCCTGCTGCTGCATTTTTTTAATGCTACTAAGAGACAAGAGACTAACCTGACGATGTCCATAACCACTATGTGCATCCCCCGAAAAACCCTCTCCTCTAACAACTAAAACCGACTCCACAGGTGTCTTTTTAACCCCTCTTTTCTGACTGACATTAATTGAAAAAAGATTTGCCTGAAGCATATTATCATCCTCCTATCATAGACATTTGATTGCTATTATCACATTGAGATATTCTTTCCAGCGAATTTTCACCAGCTAGAAAGGGATTTGGACGCAGTTTTAACGCCTGCTCCACCTGGATTTCAAACTTCCTTGGGTTATCTAAATAGGAACGTAAAGGAATTTCATCAGCAGTAAATAAGCAAGGTTTTAAGTCACCAGAAGACGTAACTCTTAAACGATTGCAGCTTTTACAAAAATGACGACTTAAAGGAGAAATGAAACCCATTTTACCCCTACTACCTTTAATCTGATAATACTCAGCCGGTCCACCCCCAAATGAGCCGGAAGATTTTACTAGGGGATAAATCTTTTTACATCGTTCTATTACTTCCTGTAAAGCAATAAAATATTTCTCCCACAATTTCTCATCCATGCCTATCGGCATAAACTCAATAAACCTTACATGAAGAGAAGGATTTAATGTTAGCTCAAGAAATTTCTCAATCTCTATATCATTTATACCTTTCATCAAGACCACATTTATCTTTACGGGAGACAGACCAACTTTTACAGATGCCTCTATGCCTTCTAGGAGTTGAGCATAAACATCTCCTCGGGTGATCTTCTTTAAAACTGCCGGGTTTAATGAGTCCATACTTATATTCACTCGCATCAAGCCTGCTTTTTTAAGTTCGGCAGCCTTTCCAGCAAGCAAAACACCGTTAGTAGTCAAGGAAAGATCCTCTATTGCCTGTAAGGCAGCTATTCTTTGTACTATTTCAACTAAATCAGGACGCAAAAGCGGTTCTCCACCTGTTATCCTTATTCTTCTAATGCCTAGCATAGAAAATCTAAGTACAATTTTATGAATCTCTGCAACAGACAAAACCTCATCCGCATTTAAAGAAGATTGACATTCCTGTTTCTCGCCCGGCCGGCAATAAAAACAATTTAAATTACATCTTTTAGTTATCGACAAACGCAAATAATCGATATTTCTGCCAAAATCATCCTGCAACAAGTTGTCCACTTCCCTTTCCTACGTAAATAACTACTATTCTCTAAAAATCTGGTATAGGCGGCATGTTTCTCTTATGCCTGCTTGCTTCCTGCATAGCAATTATTACTTTGCGCTCTTTTTCATCTACAGTAGTTCCCTCTTGTAAATACCTGTCCAACACATCGTAAGTTAAACCCATTTCCTTTTCATCAGTTTGACCAGCCCATAAACCAGCAGAAGGAGGTTTGTTAATTATCTCAGCAGGCAATTGCAAATAAGCAGCCAGTTCCAGCACCTCTTTTTTTAGTAAATTACCCAAGGGCAAGAGGTCAACACCACTATCCCCATATTTGGTAAAATAGCCCGTTGCCAGTTCGCTACGATTACCTGTCCCAGCAACCAGAAAATGGTTTTGAGCAGCATGATAGTACAAAGCAATCATACGTAAGCGAGCTTTTATATTGGCTATAGCCACGTCTTTGGTATTTATTTCTTTTACTTGAAAAACTTCCAAAAAGCTCGCAAAAACCTTGTCTAAGATTATTTTTTTCACAGGAATATGCAACGTTTCTGCCACCAAACGAGCATCTTTTTCATCCTGTAAGTCACTAAAACAAGGCATTACTAAAGCAAGAAGGTCGTCAGGAAAGGTTTTTTTAGCCAAAGCAGCCACTACTGCAGAATCAATACCACCACTCAAACCAAAAACAAGACCACGACATCCTGCCGATAATACTTTGTCTTGAAGCCAAGGCTCTATTTTTCCAACAAATTCAGCTGAATCAAACATCAAATCATCCTTTGTGTGTAAGTTTTGGTACTTACAATTTTAGTTTATATCTACCCTCCTTGTCAAACGTTAGTTAAAAAAATAGTAACTACTTGAGCCTTGCTGCTACAACAACACCACGTGTGTTGGAGGTGAGAAGTGGGAGGTTAGAGGTTAGAAAAACACCAAGAGTTACCAAAGCTTGTTCTTCTGGGGGCTTTTCCAAAACCTCATCCAATCTGTTCGATTATGCTCTGGGTATACTTCCAACTTCCAACTTCTCACTTCTCACATCCAGTATTATCGGTGCTCAAATCTTGAGGG
>CAZIRG010000041.1:0-11265 GCA_964541505.1 uncultured Syntrophomonadaceae bacterium
AAAAGCCCCCGGAAGAATAAGCTTTGGTAACTCCTGGTGTTTTTCTAACCTCTAATCCTCCCACTTCTCACCTCCAACACACGTGGTGTTGCTACAGTAGCTTAGCTAAGTAGTTACCTTTTGTTTAATATAAAAGTCTCAGGTAAAATATTAAGGGAGTGAATTGCTTTAATGGCCAAACTGGTAAGTTCAGGTAGAAGACAGCGGTTGTCCTATGCTCGAATCACTGAGGTGTTGGATCTGCCCGATATGACAGAAATACAACGTAGGTCTTACAGGTGGTTTATTGATGAGGGTTTGGGGGAGATGTTTGCAGACATTTCTCCCATCAAAGATTTTACAGGTAATTTAATCTTAGAATTCTTTGATTATAATCTGGGTGAGCCTAAGTATTCTGTTGATGAATGTAGAGAGCGAGATGCTACTTACGCAGTTCCTTTACGAGTGAAGGTAAGGTTAATCAACAAGGAAACAGGTGAAGTTAAAGAGCAGGAAGTTTTTATGGGTGATTTTCCTAAGATGACCAGAAACGGCACATTTATCGTAAACGGTGCAGAGCGAGTTGTTGTTAGTCAGTTAGTGCGATCTCCCGGAGTTTACTTTGACAGCAAGATGGATTACAGCGGAAAGGAGCTTTTTACGGCTACTATTATTCCTAACAGGGGAGCTTGGCTAGAGTTTGAAACTGATCTTAATGATGTTATTTATGTTAGAATTGACAGAACAAGGAAAATTCCGATGACTGTTTTACTCCGTGCTATTGGCTATGGCACTAATCACAAAATCATGGAATTATTTGATGAAAACCCTCATATTGTTGCTACCCTGGCTAAAGACCATACGGAAAGCTTTGAAACAGGAATATTGGAAATATATAAGCGTTTGCGTCCGGGAGAACCCCTAAATGTTGAAAACGCCAAATCACTTTTTGAATCTCTTTTTTTTGATCCTAAGAGATATGATTTTGCTAAGGTAGGACGCTATAAAATAAACAAAAAACTTTCCTTGGGCCCCCGTATTAGAGGTCTACAATTAGCAGAGAATATTGTGGTGAAGGATACGGGAGAACTGTTAGGTCATAAGGGTCAGATAGTTGATGCTGAGCTTATTGATGCTATTGAGAAGCACGCAATAACTAAGGTATATGTAGTGGGGCAGGAAGGGAAATTTTTATCTGTTTTAAACAATAACAATATTGAAGCTAAAAATAAGTGCTTGTCGCCGCATGATATTGTGGGTACAGTGTCTTATATCTTAGGACTTATGTCTGGGATAGGAACAATAGATGCTATTGATCACCTAGGCAACCGTCGCTTGCGTAGTGTGGGTGAACTTTTACAAAACCAGTTTCGTATCGGTCTCTCTCGTATGGAGCGAGTAATACGCGAAAGAATGACTATTCAAGATGTGGAAGCTGTTACTCCTCAGACGCTAATTAATATAAGGCCGGTTATTGCTGCGGTTAAGGAATTTTTTGGTAGCAGCCAGTTGTCTCAGTTTATGGATCAAACTAACCCACTAGCAGAGTTGACCCATAAACGCCGTCTTAGTGCCCTAGGGCCTGGGGGATTAAGTCGTGAGAGAGCAGGAGTTGAAGTGCGAGATGTGCATATATCTCACTATGGACGTATGTGCCCGATAGAAACTCCAGAAGGTCCCAATATTGGTCTTATTGGCTCTTTATCTACATATGGAGCTGTAAATCAATATGGGTTTATAGAGACCCCTTACCGTAAAGTGGATAAAGATAAGGGGAGAGTTACTGATGAGATTGTTTTTTTAACTGCGGATGATGAGTCTCCCTATGTTATTGCTCAGGCTAATGCTCCTTTAGATGATAAAGGTTATTTTACTAATGACCGCATTATTTCTCGTTTTCAAAACGAGATATTGATTAAAACACCTAAAGAAATTGATTATATGGATGTTTCGCCAAAGCAGTTGGTGAGTGTAGCTACAGCTCTTATTCCCTTTTTAGAAAATGATGATGCTAATCGCGCACTTATGGGAGCAAATATGCAGCGCCAAGCTGTCCCTCTGATGCGTAGTCAGGCGCCATTAATAGGGACAGGTATGGAAGCTCGGGTGGCTAAAGATTCAGGCGTAATGGCTATATCTCGCTCTGAAGGAACTGTTTATAGCGTCACAGCCGACGAGATAATTTTACAACTGTCTGATAATGAGAAATCGGAAAATAAAATAATTAATGGGCGCACGGAAGAGGTTTTTGCAGGGGTATCTATTGATGGTAAAATGCAAGGTTTTGAAACTTACAAGCTCCAAAAATTCAAACGTTCTAACCAGGGTACTTGTATGAACCAGATTCCGTTGGTTAGAAAGGGAGAAAAAGTGGCAGTAGGGGATGTTTTGGCTGATGGTCCATGCACGGATAAGGGTGAATTGGCCCTAGGTCGTAATGTCTTGGTGGCGTTTATGCCTTGGGAGGGATATAATTATGAGGATGCTATTCTTCTGAGTGAAAAAATGGTAAAAGAGGATATTTTTACATCTATTCATATAGAGGAATACGAATCAGAAGCTCGGGATACTAAACTGGGATCAGAAGAGATAACCAGGGATATTCCCAACATAGGGGAAGAGGCTTTAAAAAGCCTTGATAGCCAAGGTATTGTCAGGGTGGGGGCTGAGGTGAGGGCAGGAGATGTGCTGGTAGGTAAAGTTACTCCCAAAGGGGAAACGGAACTTACGGCAGAGGAAAGGTTACTTAGGGCTATTTTTGGTGAAAAAGCGCGAGAGGTTCGGGATACTTCACTAAGAGTGCCACATGGAGAAGCAGGAATAGTAGTTGATGTTAAACTTTTTTCTCGCGAACAGGGAGATGAGCTTTCCCCAGGCATAAACCAGTTGGTCAGAGTTTGTGTAGCCAAAAAGAGAAAGATATCTGAGGGCGATAAAATGGCGGGGCGTCACGGCAATAAAGGTGTTATTGCTAGGATTCTTCCTGAAGAAGACATGCCTTTTCTCGCTGATGGGACACCTATAGAGATTGTTTTAAACCCTATGGGCGTTCCTTCCCGGATGAACATAGGTCAAATTCTTGAAACGCATTTAGGGTGGGCGGCAATGACTTTGGGGTTTCATGCAGCCTCACCTGTTTTTGATGGTGCTGATGAAGCTGATATTGCAGAGGCCTTTAAAAAGGCTAACTTGCCGTTTTCAGGTAAGACTGTTTTATATGATGGTCGAACAGGAGATACTTTTGATAATCCTATCACTGTGGGATATGTTTATATGCTGAAACTGGCTCATCTGGTAGATGATAAGATTCATGCTCGCTCCACAGGTCCTTACTCACTGGTTACACAGCAGCCGTTGGGAGGTAAGGCTCAGTTTGGGGGTCAGCGCTTTGGAGAAATGGAAGTTTGGGCGTTAGAGGCCTATGGTGCTGCTTATACTTTGCAGGAAATACTTACCGTAAAATCTGATGATGTGGCTGGCAGAGTCAAAACCTACGAAGCTATTGTCAAAGGAGAGAATATTCCTGAGCCTGGAATACCAGAATCCTTTAAAGTTTTGGTAAAAGAGCTGCAAAGCTTAGGGATGGATGTTGCGATAATTGATGGCAAGAAAGAAGAAGTAGAGGTAAACAGATATGGAGATGAAGAGGAGTCGCTTACTGAACAGGAGGAACAAGAGATAGAAGGTACTGAGAGAGAGATGAGTAATATAGTTGCTTTATCTTTAGAGAATGACCAAGATTTCTCGAAGGAAGATGGCTTTGATATTCAGAATGTCGAGGAAGTTGTTATTTCGGAAGAAGATTTAGGAGATGACTTAGAAAATGATTTAGAAAATGATTTAGAAGATGACTTAATTTAGAAGACGAGGGAGAAAAATAAAAAAGCTTGTTGCTTTGGCTAATGCTGATTGAGATGTTTTACAGCCGTTACATCAAAGAAAAGGAGCGACTATCTTGTGTTTGATATTAATAATTTTGAATCCTTAAAGGTGGGCTTAGCTTCAGCAGAGAAGATTAGATCTTGGTCGCGAGGTGAGATAAAAAAACCAGAAACTATTAATTATAGAACCTTGAAGCCAGAAAGAGAAGGTCTTTTCTGTGAAAAAATATTTGGTCCTCAAAAAGATTGGGAGTGCCATTGCGGCAAATATAAGAGAGTTCGTTACAAAGGTATTGTGTGTGACCGCTGTGGGGTGGAAGTAACTCGGGCCAAAGTAAGGCGAGAAAGAATGGGGCATATAGAGCTTGCTGCTCCTGTTTCTCATATCTGGTACTTTAAGGGTATTCCCAGTCGCATGGGGCTACTTCTAGATATGTCGCCTCGTTCACTAGAGAAAGTTCTCTACTTTGCTTCTTATATAGTTATTGACCCTGGTGAAACAGGTTTGTTAAAGAAACAGCTTTTAACAGAGGCAGAGTATCGAGAATGTTTGGAGAAATATGAAGGACTTATTCGACTGGGTAAAGGGTTTAAGGCTGATATGGGAGCAGAAGCAATTAAAGAGCTTTTGCAGGGAATAAATCTAGACGAGTTGGTAAAAGAGCTTCGCTGGGAATTAAAAAACTTTTCTGGTCAAAAGAAGATTCGCGCAGTACGACGCTTGGAAGTAGTAGAATCTTTTCGCACTTCAGGTAACGATCCCCTGGACATGATTATGGAGGTAGTTCCCGTTATTCCGCCTGATTTAAGGCCTATGGTTCAACTTGATGGGGGACGTTTTGCTACTTCTGATTTAAATGATCTTTATCGCCGGGTTATTAACCGGAACAATCGCCTAAAAAGGCTTTTGGATTTGGGCGCTCCAGCTATAATCGTTCGTAATGAAAAACGCATGTTGCAGGAAGCGGTTGATGCTTTGATTGATAATGGTCGTCGAGGTCGTCCGGTAGCAGGGCCGGGAAATAGACCTTTAAAATCTCTAAGTGATATGCTTAAAGGGAAACAAGGTCGTTTCCGCCAGAATCTTTTGGGGAAAAGAGTAGACTATTCAGGACGTTCTGTTATAGTTGTTGGTCCGGAATTAAAGCTGTTTCAGTGTGGACTGCCTAAGGATATGGCGTTGGAGCTTTTTAAGCCTTTTGTAATGAGACGCTTGGTTAGTGAAGGCCTAGCACACAACATAAAGAGTGCTAAGAGAATGGTAGAGAAAGTAAAACCCGAAGTTTGGGATGTGTTAGAGGAAGTAATCAAAGGGCATCCTGTTCTTTTGAACCGGGCACCTACCTTGCATCGCTTAGGAATTCAGGCTTTTGAGCCAGTTCTTATTGAAGGGCATGCTATGCAGATTCATCCTCTTGTTTGCACTGCCTATAATGCTGATTTTGATGGAGATCAGATGGCTGTGCATGTACCTCTTTCTGCTGAAGCTCAGGCTGAAGCCAGGTTGCTGATGTTGTCCGCTCACAATATTTTAAATCCTAAAGATGGTCGCCCGATAACTGTTCCTACCCAAGATATGATTTTAGGGATGTATTATTTGACGTTGGAAAAAATAGGATCTTTAGGGGAAGGTAAGTGTTTTTCTAATATTGACGAGGCTATTATGGCTTACGAAACTGGCAAGATAGACCTTCATGCCCGTGTGGCTGTAAATGTTTCTTCTTATGCCAAAGATTCTTTAAAGGCAGGTAGTAAGAATATAAGAGATAAAAGATTTTTAATTACTACTCCGGGCAAAATTATTTTCAACAGTATATTCCCTTCGGATTTCCCTTATATTAATAGCGGATCTTGGGAAAAAACAATTTCTATAGGGGAAGATTTGTTAATAGAAAGAGGTATAAACATCCCTGAGCATATAAAGAGACAGCCGGAGAAAGAGCCGGTCAAGAAAGCTGATATTGAGGAGATTGTGGCACAAGTTTATAGGCGTTATGGTGCTACCCAGACGACAAAAATATTAGATAAGATTAAGAGGCAAGGATTCGCTTTTGCTACTCGTGCAGGGATTACTGTGGGTATTAGTGATATAGTTATTCCCGAAAAGAAAAAAGAAATTATTAAAAACACAGAAGAAAAAGTGATTAAAATTGAACGGCAGTTTCGCCGGGGACTTATCACCGAAGAAGAAAGATATGATCAGGTAATTGTTTTGTGGGGAAAAGTTAAGGAAGACATTACCGAAATACTTATGTTTGGTTTGAATAAATTGAATCCTATCTACATGATGGCTACTTCTGGTGCTAGGGGAAATGTTTCACAGATAACACAGCTGGCGGGGATGCGTGGGCTTATGGCTGATCCTTCCGGTAAAATTATAGACTTGCCTATAAAAGCAAATTTTCGAGAAGGCTTGACGGTTCTAGAATATTTTATATCCACCCATGGTGCGCGGAAAGGGTTGGCAGATACAGCTTTGAAAACGGCTAACTCCGGTTACTTGACGCGTCGCTTGGTTGATGTAGCTCAGGACGTTATTGTGAGAGAAGAAGATTGTGGGACTACACATGGTGTGGTGCTGAGCAACATAAATGAAGAAGGAGAAGTCTTTGAAAACCTGGCAGCTCGTATTCTTGGTCGCTTTGCGAGCGAAAACATTTTTCATCCAGAAACGAACACGCTAATAGTAGAGGCAAATAGTATGATTGAAGAAAATGAAGTTGAAATGATTTTAGCTGCAGGTATCAAAGAAGTGCCTGTGCGCTCTGTTCTTACTTGTCGTTCTCGTTATGGGTTATGCGTTAAATGCTATGGTCGAAACCTGGCTACAGGGAGATTGGTAGATATAGGTGAAGCTTTAGGTATTATTGCAGCTCAATCTATCGGTGAACCTGGTACGCAGCTTACTATGCGAACTTTTCATACCGGGGGCGTAGCCGGCGATGATATTACACAGGGGTTGCCTCGTATAGAGGAGCTCTTTGAGGCTCGCAAGCCAAAAGGTTTGGCTATTATCAGTGAAGTAAACGGTAGGGTAGAGCACAAGGAAGGTCGTTACCGAAGAGAAATAAAGATTGTACCGGAATACGGTGAAGCAAAGAGCTATATCATTCCCTACGGTGCTCGTTTAAAAGTTAAAGAAGGGGACATCGTTAAAGCTGGTGACGAAATTACGGAAGGGTCTATTAACCCGCATGATCTTTTGAAAATCAAGGGAGTGCGTGGTGTTCAGCTTTATCTCCTACAGGAAGTACAGTATGTTTATCGTTTACAAGGAGTAGATATTAACGACAAACACATCGAAGTTATAGTTCGCCAAATGTTGAAAAAGGTTAGAGTAGAGAACGCAGGCGATACAGATCTTCTGCCTGGAGGGTTAGTGGACAGCTTTATTTTTGATGAAATTAATACTAAAGCGAGGAAAGAGGGTAAAGAAGAAGCAACAGCTCGACCGGTTCTTTTAGGTATAACCAAAGCTTCTCTGGCTACAGACTCATTCCTTTCCGCAGCCTCTTTTCAAGAGACGACACGAGTGCTAACGGATGCTGCTACAAAAGGGAAAGTAGATCCTCTCTTGGGCTTAAAAGAGAATGTTATCATTGGGAAGCTTATTCCAGCTGGTACGGGGATGTTGCGCTATCGTAGTATAGATGTTAAGTCTAGCATTTCGTATTTACCTGAAAGTAACTCCAGCGAGGAGTTAGAGGCGGAGAAGTTAATAGTTGAGAAATTGTAAAATTGTTACACTGTAATTTTTTAGAAAATATCGGGCATTTAATATTTCAATCTTTAAAAGTTGAAAAGTTTGTAAGAAAATGTTGACATTGTTCTTTTATGATGATAGTATCTTTAAGCATGCTTTTTTTAAAGGAGGGCTTTACCTGATGTTGCTGGAGGAGTTGAAATGGGCCCCTGAAAAGGTAGTAGGGCAAAAGCAAACTTTGCGGGCGATAAAAAATGGGTGGGCCAGAACTGTTATTGTGGCGTTAGATGCCGAAAAAAGTATCACAGCACCTGTATTAAAAGAATGTAGGGATAGAAATATCGAGGTTATTACAGCTGAGGACATGGTTTCTCTAGGCAAAGCAAGTGGTATAAAAGTTAAGGCAGCTGTAGCAGCGATATTGAAGTAGAAGGTTAAAAGATTAAAAGGTTAAAAGGGGGTGTTTGCGGATATGCCGACACTGAACCAATTGGTTAGAAAAGGAAGAAAAGTGTTGAAGAAAAAGTCAACAGCGCCTGCCTTGGATGCTTCACCTCAAAAGAGGGGCGTTTGCACCAGAGTTTCTACGACTACTCCTAAGAAGCCTAACTCTGCCTTGAGAAAAATAGCTAGGGTTCGGTTGACTAATGGGATGGAAATAACTGCCTATATACCGGGAATTGGTCATAATTTACAAGAACATTCAGTTGTCCTTGTGAGAGGTGGTAGAGTCAAGGACTTACCTGGAGTCAGGTATCACTTGGTTAGAGGGGCGCTGGACTCTTCAGGAGCAGATGACAGAAAACAGAGTCGCTCCAAATATGGAACGAAAAAAAGCAAGTAGTAGTGTTAGGATATTATTTTAGAGGTTAAAGGGAGGTTTGGTTTATGCCGAGAAAAGGTTCGGTACCAAGGCGAGATATTTTAGCCGATCCTATTTATGACAGTAAGCTTGTGACCAGATTTGTTAACAAGCTGATGTATGATGGTAAAAAGAGTGTTGCTCAAAGCATCCTCTACGATGCCTTTGACATTATAAAACAAAAAACTGGCAGAAATCCTTTGGAGGTTTTTGAGGAGGCTATAAAGAATACTTCGCCTGTTCTGGAAGTTAAGGCTAGGCGAGTAGGTGGTGCTACTTATCAGATTCCTATAGAAGTTAATCATCACCGCAAGCTAATTCTTTCTATTCGTTGGTTGGTTGGTTTTGCCAGGAATAGGAATGAAAAGCGGATGTCTGAGCGACTGGCAGGGGAGTTAATGGATGCTGCTGCTAATACCGGAGGGTCGATCAAGAAAAAAGAAGATACGCATAAAATGGCGGAAGCAAATAAAGCTTTTGCACATTATAGATGGTAGAGGAGACGAGGTTAAACGGTTAAAAGGGTAAAAGGTAAAAAGAGGTAGTAGAAAGTAGGGGACATTGGTGGCAAGAAACTTTTCTTTGGATAAAACAAGAAATATAGGAATTATGGCTCATATAGATGCCGGCAAAACTACCACTACGGAACGGATTCTTTTTTATACTGGTAGGGTACACAAGCTGGGAGAAGTTCATGATGGGGCAGCTACTATGGATTGGATGGTTCAGGAGCAGGAGCGTGGGATTACCATTACTTCTGCTGCTACTAGTTGTGAGTGGAAAAAGCACCGCATCAATATTATTGACACACCCGGACACGTGGACTTCACTGTAGAGGTAGAACGCGCACTGAGAATCTTAGATGGGGCTATTGGAGTCTTTTGTGCTAAAGGTGGAGTAGAGCCTCAAACTGAAACAGTGTGGCGGCAGGCGGAAAAATACAAAGTTCCCCGCATTGCTTATGTAAATAAAATGGATATAACAGGAGCAGATTTTTTTAGAGTAGTACAGATGATGAGGGATAAGCTTGGTGCTAATGCGTTGCCACTCCAGATCCCCATAGGTGCGGAAGCTCAGTTCAAAGGCATCATAGATCTTGTTCGCATGAAGGCGATTACTTTTATCGACGATTTAGGAACAAGGAGCAGCGAAACGAGTATACCGGAAGAGTACCTAGATATGGCTGAAGAATATAGGGAAAAACTGGTAGAATCTTTAGCAGACTATAGCGAGCCTATCATGCTTAAATATTTGGAAGGTCAGTTTATTAGTGAGGAGGAACTCAGTATTGCGCTACGTGCGGCTACTATTGAGGTAAAAATTACACCAGTACTTTGTGGCTCTTCTTATAAAAACAAAGGAGTTCAGTTACTTTTAGATGCCGTAGTTAACTATTTGCCTTCCCCTCTGGATGTAGCTGTTCTTGTGGGCATTGATCCGGAAAATAAAGAAGAAATAGTGAGAAACCCGGACGATGCAGAGCCTTTTACGGCACTAGCTTTTAAGATAATGACTGATCCATATGTAGGGAAGTTAACTTTTTTGCGGGTCTATGCTGGCACTCTAAAAAGTGGTTCTTATGTGTATAATGCTTCTAAAGGGAAAAAGGAAAGAATAGGTCGTCTTTTGCGTATGCATGCTAATCATCGGGAAGATGTAAATATGATTTTTACCGGTGATATAGTAGCTGCTGTGGGATTAAGAACAACAACGACAGGAGACAGTCTTTGTGCGGAAGATAACCAGATTATATTGGAAAATATACACTTTCCTGCTCCAGTTATTTCGGTAGCTATAGAACCTGAAACCAAAGCAGATCAGGAGAGGATGGCAGCTTCTTTAACTAAATTGTCTGAAGAGGATCCTACTTTTCAGACCTTTACCGATCGTGATACAGGTCAAACTATTATATCAGGCATGGGAGAGTTACATCTTGAGATTATTATAGATCGTCTTCTTAGGGAATTCAAAGTAGGTGCAAAAGTCGGTCAACCGCAGGTCTTTTATAAAGAAACCATTCGGAAGCGGACTCGAGTGGAAGGGAAATTTGTCCGTCAGTCTGGTGGTAGAGGGCAATATGGTCATGTTTGGTTAGAGGTAGAACCCCTTGAACATGGAAAGGGGTATATCTTTGAAAATAAAATCACGGGTGGAGCGATTCCCAAAGAGTATATTTCTTCGGTAGATGGAGGCATCAGAGAGGCTATGCTTAACGGCGTTTTAGCTGGCTATCCAGTAATAGATGTAAAGGTAATTTTAGTAGATGGTTCTTATCATGATGTTGATTCTTCAGAGATGGCTTTTAAGATAGCAGGTTCAATGGCTTTTAAAAAGGCTGTCCTTCAAGCTAACCCAACGCTTTTGGAGCCTATTATGAAGCTAGAGGTTACTATACCAGAAGAATATTTGGGAGACGTTATGGGAAATCTTAATTCTCGTAGGGGTCGTATCGAGGGCATGGATATGCAAAATAAATTGCAGGTAGTTAGCGCAATGGTACCTTTGGCTGAAATGTTTGGATATGCTACAGACTTGAGGTCGCGCACTCAAGGTAGAGGCACGTATTCTATGGAGTTCTCTCATTATGAAGAAGTGCCGCGTACTATGGCGGAAAAGATTATAAATAAAAGTGCTTGATTAGAGGGGTGGTATACCTCCTCTTAGTTATCAGTCGTCAGTTGTTAATTGGCTTATAAGTTTGATAAGTTTGATAAGTGTGGAAAATGTATGAAAATTATAGGGGTTTTCTTTTTTAAAGATTTAGAAGTTCAGAAAAAAAGTTTTCCGTACTGCTTTTAATAAATAGACGCTGAAATACGCTGATTAATATGATTAAATAT
>CAZIRG010000042.1:0-11228 GCA_964541505.1 uncultured Syntrophomonadaceae bacterium
ATTTCCCGGGCAGCAAAACCTGATGCTATAATCTGATTTAATAAATCCCCAGCTATTAAAAAATCTATATCCTGCAAAGACAAAGATGCCTTTTTAACAGCCAACTGAAAGGCATCAAGAATCATTTTAACTTCTGCTTTTTCAAAACTCTTTTCATCAATACTCAAATCTTCGTAGATCAAGTCGAAATCCCCAGCTAAGGGACCCATTCCTTCCTTTGGCCCTGCTACAGTAGCAGAACTAAGCAGAACCGGCGGTTTTTCCATAATAATTGTTTGCTTGCCTATTTTTTTAGCCATCTTCTATTTCACCTCAAATATCATGATCGTAACCGGAGAGACAGTTCTTACGATTTCAAAAGTTTCTATAAAATTAAATTATAGTGGAGATGATTCCGATAATAAATGCCGTGATAACACCGAAGACAATAACAGGTCCTGCCAAGTTAAACATTTTGGCACCCACACCTAGTATAAGACCTTCTTTTTTAAACTCAAGGGCATCAGAAGTTACAGCATTGGCAAACCCCGTAACAGGCACAGCCAATCCGGCTCCGGCAATCCTGCCAATATTGTCATAGTAACCTGATGCTGTTAGCAATGAAGCCAGTAATATCAGTGTAGCTACCATAGGATCTCCTGCCTTCTCCGGTGAAAAACCAATGCTTATAAAGAAATACAAGAGTAACTGTCCTAAAACACTAACCACACCACCAAAAACAAAGGCATAAAAACAATTTTTCAGCAAGTTAGGTGGCGGTTTTTTAATTTTATGAATTTCTTTATATCTTTTCTTAACTCTATCTTGACTACTTTCTTTTACCAAAAAAACCCTCCTATTACGAAAACTCTCTCTCCGCAGAGAGAGAGTTTTCGTCAGTAATCTTTGATAATCTTTAACGATCTATTATTCCAAAGGCCAATTTAACATTTGCTTTGTAATCAAGTATCTCACCATTTCTTATATTAGCAGTTAAATTGTAAACTTCTACGCCGGAAATGTTTTCTAAAGTCTTAGAAGCATCGCTCACAGCGTTTTTAACAGCATCTTCCCACCCTACTTCAGATTCACCTACTAGTTCAATAACTTTGGCTACACTCATAACTTCACCTCTCATTTTTTTTTCTACTCTTATATTCTCCAATTATCCTACCCTTATTCAAGCATTCGCAGCATTTTAGCTAAGTAGTCACATTAACACGCTTAAAATCTTTATGCATAATAACTTTCGTGCCTACCCCTGGTGCTGTAATCACCTCTATCTTGTCCATAAAATTTTCCATAATCGTAAAGCCCATACCTGACCTTTCCTGCTCTGGTTTGCTGGTAAATAATGGTTCACGAGCTTTTTCCAGATCTTCAATGCCACTACCCTTATCTTCTACCTCAACCATAATGGCATTTTCATAAAGTACAGCGTTGATATTAATTACTCCAGCAGTGTTGTTTTCATAGCCATGTATGATAGCATTAGTTACCGCTTCTGAAACAGCGGTTTTAACATCGTTTAATTCTTCCAACGTAGGATCTAATTGAGTAGCAAAAGCAGCTATAACCACTCTAGCCAAAGATTCATTTCTGGATTTGCTGGGAATTTCCAAATTTAAATAATTAATTCTTCTCATTTTCTAACCTCCCCTGTCTAAGAGCTTCCCGTTCCGTCTTGTAAGCCGGCAAAATTTTTAGCACTCCCGCCAAATCTAAAACCCTTTTTACCTGAGGGTTTAGACAACATAACATTAACTTACTGTTATTTTGACATGTTTCTCTATACCTTCCTAAAATCACTCCCACCCCAGAACTGTCCATAAAGTCCAGCTCCTGCAGATTCAATAAAAGAATAGCTGGCATTTTTTTGCGAAAAGATTCTTTTAGAGCTTTTCTCAGCTTACTGGCAGCATAGTCATCCAACTCACCTTTTAATCTTACAATAAGGCATTCTCTACTACGATTATAAATTATTTCCATGAAATCCCTCCTTAAAGATGCTCATTGGAAAATAATTCTTCTTTAAATAGTTATTTCCTGCTAGAATAAAAATTTTTCGACAAATAAAAAATCCGGGCACTTGCCCGGACTAGCAACCAAATTGTACCCACGCAATAATTACACGTTTTAGCAGATCCGTGAAACCAGCTCTAGGCACATCTGCTCCGGCTACAAGTTTTAATTCTCCCAGCAAATTGCCTCCCTGATAGACTGCCATACTGCTCAACAGATCACCTTTCTTGATAGGAGCCAAAATATTTCCATTAATTTGAAGTTCTTTTGTGAATTCAGGGATTTCTCCTTTTGGTACAAGAACTCTAAAATCTTCTTCATTTATTAAATCAAGCATTATCTCTTTTCCCTTTTCAACTCTTACTCTGACTAGTTGCTCTCCAGCAGGAGCCACAAGAATACTCTCGAAACCAGCAAAGCCATAATCTAGGAGTTTTTTGGCTTCATCAAACCTGATCGCACTGCTGGGAGCAAACATGGTAATTGCCAAAAACCGTGTCTCTCCTCTACAAGCAGTGGCTGCCACGGAATATCCCGCTTCAGAAGTAAACCCTGTTTTTAGACCATCAGCTCCTTCATAGTAGCGTATTAAGCGATTAGTATTACTTAAAAAAACACCACCACTGCGAATCTTGTCTTCCAAAAAGTTTTCGTTCATCCAAATTTTAAACCAAGTATGTATTTGGGGGTACTGTAATAATGCTCTACTCATTAAGGCTGCATCGTAGGTTGTTGTATAATGATTATCATCATGCAACCCATGTGGATTGACAAAATTAGTATTTTTCATCCCTAAGGCAATGGCTCTCTCATTCATCTTCCTTACAAAAATATCAACTGAGCCATATGAATGCTCAGCTACAGCTACAGCAGCATCATTACCTGACCCTACGGCCACGCCAATCATCAAATTTTCCAAACTCACTACATCTTTCGGACTCAAAAAAATCTGTGACCCACCCAGTGCCGCAGCAGTATCACTTATAACAACATCATCTTCCAAAGAAATTTTACCTTCTTCTATGTTTTCCATAACCAACAACATCGTCATAATCTTAGTGATACTTGCAGGGTAAAGCTTTTCATGTTTATTTTTACTAAGTAATATCTCCCCCGAATAAGCATCCATAAGGATAGCCCCTTTAGATTCTAATTCAAAAGGAAGCTCTCCTTCTTGCTCTACAGCCTGCACTCTTGAAATACTTATGGTGATAAAAAAAAGCAGTACCACAAGCACTATTTTAACTATTATTTTCTTTAACATTTTTAAATCCTCCTCGTAGCTTTTTCTTTTTTATATTTTCCCCTATTAAAAGAAAAAAAGCCCTCTACTGAAGGATTTTTTTTAAAAAACTTTTGCCATTTTTTAAGTCCGGTACCTGCATATATTCTGCCACAGTAGCACCTATGTCAGCCAGACTAGTCAATACGCCTAGGTCTAAGCCTTTCGTTTTTACGAAACTACCTGTCACCAGAATTGGAACATATTCCCTGGTATGATCAGTGCCGGGGTGTGTTGGATCACAACCATGATCAGCCGTTATTAGCAGCAAATCATCCTCTCTCAAATGTTTCTTGATCGACGGTAGCCAAGCATCAAATTCTTCCAAAGCCTGGCTATATCCCAAAACATCATTTCTATGCCCATAGAGCATGTCAAAATCAACTAAGTTAGTAAAAATAAAGGAGTTCTGGTTGTTTGCCTTGATTAAATCGAGAGTTGCTTGCAATCCTTCTTTATTGGAAGATGTTTTATACTTGGTAGAAATTCCTCTGCCAGCAAAAATATCATCAATCTTACCTACAGTCAGAACTTCCCTGCCGTGCAAAGTAAGGATATCTAATAAAGTACTTTCTACCGGAGAAAGAGAAAAATCTTTTCGTCTGACAGTGCGTACAAAACCAGCGTCCTTCCCTAGGAAAGGACGGGCAATTACTCTGCCTACCGCTGCTTCCCCTATCAACACATCTCTAGCCAGTTCACACCATCTATAAAGCAGTTCTACCGGGATAATATTTTCATGAGCCGCTACCTGAAAAACGCTATCAGCTGAAGTGTACACAATAGGATAGCCCGTCTTACAATGCCTTTCCCCCAGCTCATTTATGATTTCAGTCCCAGAAGCAACTTTGTTTCCCAACGATTTTCTACCAATCTTTTTTTCAAATTTGTCTATAACCTCAGCAGGAAACCCTGACGGAAACACAGGAAAAGGTTTTTCTAAATGAATCCCTGCCAACTCCCAGTGCCCGGTGGTAGTATCTTTACCGGGAGAGAAAGTCATCGCTTTACCAAATGCAGCAGAAGGTTGCTTAACAGGTGGTATACCTTTAATGTCTATTATATTTCCAATTCC
The DNA here is from genome assembly GCA_964541505.1 of uncultured Syntrophomonadaceae bacterium. Taxonomy (GTDB): domain Bacteria; phylum Bacillota; class Dethiobacteria; order PWVN01; family PWVN01; genus CAZLTH01. The sequence goes on from CAZIRG010000042.1 coordinate 4,359, forward strand.
CATCTCTGCTAGCTGAGGCAATTTAATTTTCCCATTCAAACTGGCAGCAATATTCCCTAGAGTATTACTGCCTACATCATTATAATCAGCAGCATCAGGCAATGCCCCAACGCCCAAGCTGTCTAATACAACTAAAATTGTTCTCATGTTTGTATATTCTCCAATTCACGCTCTTGGATGCGTGCGCTCATAAACATCTCGCAGGTGCCTCTTGTTAAGATGCGTGTAAACCTGGGTAGTAGATATATCAGCATGTCCTAGCATCTCTTGTACAGAGCGTAAATCAGCACCATTTTCAATTAAATGAGTAGCAAAAGAATGTCTTATCATATGAGGTGTTACTTTTTTATTAATATTTGCTTGTTCAGCGTACTTTTTTAATATTTTCCAGAAACCCTGACGAGTTAGTCTCCTACCGTATTTATTTAGAAATAAAGCCTCCTCACTTGGTTTTGTTATTTGCCTGGAACGAGTATTATCAAGATAGTTTTTTACCTTTTGAGCCGCTGTACCTCCAATAGGAACAATCCTTTCTTTAGAACCCTTTCCCAAGCAGCGTATATATCCAGAGTTCAAATTCACGTCATTTACGTTAAGACCAATTAGCTCTGTTACTCTCATGCCGCTGGCATATAATAGTTCCAACATTGCTTTATCTCTCACACCTGTCGGTAGAGTCTCATCTGGCTGCTCAAGCAAAGAGTCCACTTCTTTCATTGATAACACCTGGGGTAATTTTTTTTCCTGTTTAGGAGACTTCATATCTAAAGTAGGGTTCTCGGAAACTTTCTTTTCTTGCATTAAAAAGTTAAAAAAAGAACGAATAGAAGCCAGATTACGCGATCTAGTAGATACGGAAAGACCTCTGTTATGTAAGCTTTCCAAATAATTCAAAACATGCGAACGAGTTATTTGGATTTTATTAATCCTGTACTCCTGATTTTGGGCAGTAGCAGCAGCAACTTCTTCCCTGGACAAAAAATTTTCTTCCACATAAACAACAAATCCCCGTAAATCTCGCTCGTAGGACTCCAAAGTGTTTTTAGCTAGACCTTTTTCTACCCCCAAAAAATAAATAAATTCCTGCAACATATCTTTCATTCACGGAGACTCCTTCTATCTGCTCAAAAATAGTCAATGTGACATGCTTCCCTATACTTATGCTCTATTCAACATACAGAAAAAGAAATCCTTTTTTATCTCAAGATTTTTAAAATCCAAAATCATAAAAGGTAAAGGCAGTTAAGATTAACCGCCATAAGACCATCATTTCCCGGTAGCCATAGCTGGCCAGGGCTGGAACATAATAAGTGAAAAATTTATTTCCCAAAAGTAAATAAAATAAATAGGGGGAAATTAAAAATACAACTAAAATCATAAAGAGTTTCTTTTTGAGCAAAAAAAGCCTCCTCTTTGATCTAATAATAAGTACCAAGCTTTATCCCCCTCCTATAAAACACTTAAAGAGAAACGTATAAACACGGGAGTAATACAGGCTTCAACTAAACTGCCGGCTAAAACAAATAAAGAAATAAGCAAAAACAATGCTGTATAATTTAGGAGATTATGCCAGAAATAAAATTTTCTTTTTCTGACCTTACTCCGGATCTGTAGCAAAGAAAAAGACATGGCCACTACAGCAGCAGTTAAAAAAGCAGGTATTATGAAAATATTCTGAGGCAAAGTTGCTCCCAGACCAAATAACAAGCCACCAAATGAGAACTGACCAAACAAAAAACTTATAGTAAATCCCAGGGTAAATCCTTTCAAGAAAAGAAGTGCGATAATAAAAGGTAAGCCTATAGCGGTAATTCCTAAAAACCAAAATATCAGCAGTATTTTTATGTTTTGCATTAAAACATTTCTTACCATAAACCCTTGCTCCGGGATCGTACCTTGATTAAACCCCAAAAAAAAAGCTTCCAAATACCCTTTAAGCTCAATAACACGTAAGTCTGGTAAAATATTAGGTGTCAACACCCCAGAAATAATTCCTACTACAAAGAAAAAAAAAAGCTACTAGCAAAAATAATATCAAGTTTTCTCTGAAATACTCCTGAAAAATCTTTTTTACCTTCTGTATAGCAACCCCCTCCCCCCGCCAAATTACATTCTTCTCCATAGTATTCTTGGCAGGAAGATTATATGATTTTTTAAAGTCTTTTCATTGCTAAAAGTATTCCCAATATAGTTTTACCGTCTTGCACTTCTCCTTTATCAATCATCTCGTTTAGGTTGCTCAAAGGCATTTTTTCCGCCTGTAGAAATTCTCCCGGCACTTCTATGCTTTGAACTTCCCGTAACTCTGTAGCTAAAAAAATATGTATCAATTCATTAGAATAACCAGGGGAGGAATAATAACTGCCAAGTTTAACCAGCTTCCCAGGAGTTCTCCCTATCTCCTCTTCCAATTCTCTAACCGCACAGATCCCCGGCTCTTCATTTTTCTCCAGTTTGCCAGCAGGAATTTCTAAAATGCTTTTTCCCACAGGAGATCTGTACTGCCTAACAAGATAAATATAGCCCTCATCATCTACTGCCACGATTGCCACTGCTCCCGGATGCTCTACAATTTCCCGCACACCTAAACTGCCATCAGGAAGTCGCACTTCTTTTCGTTTTAATTTAATTATTCTACCATCATAAAGTGTAGAGATATGTAACACTTTTTCTTCCATTTTTCCACTCCTCTCACTTGGATATTACTAGTATAACCTATTCGTAACTGGTATTATTAAAAAACCCTGGTTGATTAGTAGCAGCAATGGGGGAGGGGTTGTGGAAACTGTGGGTACTGTAGAAAATATAAAACCCCTCTTTCCAAAGGGAATACCCACCCTATTCAGCGAAGTTTTGAGCATGCAACCTGAGGACCCCTAATTCCCCCAAAAAAGAAGTCGAATAAGGTGGGTAAACTCACAACCATTGATATCAGAGGACTTAGGGAAGATTAGCGAGCCAAGAAGTTAAAGAGCCTAGATTTAAGCCGTGTGCTAATCTTGACCATCGACTCAGCCCGAGACTTCCCGAAAACTCTGATATGTGATTATTTCGGTAAGGTCCTCGAAAAACCCTTCTTCTTTGCCGTAACTACTGAAAGAATATTTACGTTGTACAAGAAGCTACAGTATTATTACTCAGGTCTACTAATTTGTTTTTAAAATTGTCCCATACGTTGCTCTTAAGCTGCTGCAGCAGATATCAGAGTAAGCATTTATTTTACCAATCAGAAAATGAGCAAAATCTTGAATCTTGAAAGTAGCAGTACGATCTGTTTGACTGAATTGTTCCTACTTGCTCCTCATTTTCTCTCGGCCATTAAAATGGCCAGGAAAACTATTATAAACCCAAAAATCATTCTATTTGTAAAAATTTCAGCAAGCAGCAAAACACCAAAAGCTGCACCAAATACAGCTTCTAAACTCAAAATTATAGCTGCAGTTGAGGCAGAGGTGTATTTTTGCGCTGTTGTTTGGGCAAAGAAACATACTAAGGTACTAAACAATGCTAAATACATTACCCTCAAATAACTCTGTATTCCCGCTTCTGAGGGATATGTCGCAAAAATAAAAGCAGCAACAGTTGATAAAACAGTTGCTGTAGCTAACTGTATAATTACTAGTAGCACTGTATCGTATTTTCTCACATAATGCCCTACGGAAACAATATGACAAGCAAACAAGAAAGCGCATAGAATAGTTATTAAATCACCCGCTTGTATTGAAAATCCATTCCTTATTGTAATAAAAGCAATACCAAGCAAAGCCATAAATGCAGATACAAATATATGTTTGTCCGGTCTATTTTTAGCTATTAGCCAGTATAAAAATGGTACTATAACCACATAGGTAACTGTTAAAAACGCAGAGGAACCTGCACTTATATATTGCAAACCCAGCGTCTGAGCAACAAATGCTGAAAAAAGGAAAAGCCCTGCCACTATTCCTGCTTTCATCGTTTTTTTATCTAGGTTCAATAGTTTTTTATGAAATATTGCCGAAACTACTACCGTTGCAATAGCAAACCTATAGCTTAACAACACATATGGGTGTAACGCATCTAAAGCATTCTTGGTAACAACAAATCCACTTCCCCAAATAATTGAAACCATAAGTAAACTTAAATCTGCTCTTAATTTGTATTTGATCTTCTCTCTCATTCCTTCTCTTTATCCCCTAATCAAATCTTCTTCATATCTTTTTGTTTGTGGATAATATACTGGATACGGGGGCAGTCTATAATCTAGCATTTACCGATAATACCGATAAGCACAGTAACGAAAATCAGCTAATGTAATATCGCTATCGGACTCCTTTCTTGCTCGAACTCTTGACTTGCCTGTCGCCATTGTCAGGACTGGTTGTCCTCGTATTTCTCGGACTACACCATCATCCCCTGGGCAACTCACTTCCGGAGGACTTACCCCCAGAGTGTTTATTGTAAGATAAAATTACCGAAAGTTGCAAGTTAAAAGCCCATAATATTGCAATTGGAAATTCCATAGTATTACAAAAATTCATTCCAGGCATAACAGGCATAAACCATAAACCACAACCTATATCCTTGTATCTAACCAAAAAATACAAAGAGGCGGAAAAAATAGTGTGGCTCAAATAAATACGCTTATAAAAGACAAGGAAGGAGTTAAAACTGATTTTCAGTTTGTTAAAGAAAGAGTTGTCAAAATTGCAATCGAGCAGATAAATAAAATACTTTCACATTATTAATTATTTTTTCATTAGTTCCTTCCAAATTTTGCTAGATATTTCTGCTAACTCTAATATTCCCGACGCTCAAATCATCTAACTTCAATAACATTATAGCAATTGCCACCTTTTTTATTTGCCGAGGATAACTGTTCATTACATCAAGTACCACAAAAAGTTCGGTAAGCACTATTTGGTGTCACTGGTAGTGTGCAATATTCAGCCTGTTTCTCAGAGTGTGCATATGGGCTTGAAAGAGCATCAATAAGTTTCTTCATGATGCTGTAATCACCTTCTTTTACTGCTGCTTCTAATGCTTCTTCTACTCGGTGGTTACGTGGTATTAATCCAGGATTGCTATCTTTCATCAACTTATGCGATAAATCTTTCTCCTCGTGCTGCCTCCCTAGTCTTGCCTTCCACTGTTCATTCCACTTGCTAAATTCTTCAGTTTCAAATATTGCCATATCCTCCAGCTTGCCAAAAGTCAATGCAAGAAAAGTATTTGTATAATCTGCCTTATACTTTTGCATCATGCTTAGGAGTTCTTCAATTATAGATTTATCTTTCAATTCTTTGCTAAATATCCCAAGTTTTGCTCTCATTCCATCGATCCAGTTCTTATTATACATCTCGCTAAAGCCTGAAATTGCATCTTGGGCAAGATAAATAGCCTGTGCTTTGTTTTCATGCAACAATGGCAACAAAGTTTCAGCAAATCTTGCAAGATTCCAAGCAGCACTATTAGGTTGATTTCCATAAGCATACCGACCCTGTTTGTCAATAGAACTAAACACAGTTGCTTCATTGTAGACGTCCATAAAAGCACATGGACCATAATCAATTGTTTCTCCACTAATGGTCATGTTGTCAGTGTTCATCACACCATGAATAAAGCCAACAAGTTGCCATTTAGCAATCAGGATAGCCTGACGCTTAAGCACTTCTTGAAGAAGAAAAAAATATTTATTTTCATTATCGTCAATGTATGGAAAATGCCTTTGCAATGTATATTCAACTAAAGCACGTAGTTCTTCAATCGTACCCCATTGTGAAATATATTGAAAAGTACCTACTCGTATATAACTAGCAGCAACTCTAGTAAGAACTGCCCCAGGCAGTACAGTCTCTCTAATTATTGATTCGCCGGTTGATACTACTGCAAGACTTCGACTGCTAGCAATGCCAAGAGCATGCATTGCTTCACTTATTATGTATTCACGAAGCATTGGGCCAAGTGTTGCTCGACCATCTCCCCCACGAGAGTATGGAGTTTTACCTGAACCCTTGAGTTGAATATCTAGCCGTTCGCCAAACGGAGTCATCTGCTCTCCAAGTAGTATCGCTCGACCATCTCCTAACATGTTAAAATAGCCAAACTGATGTCCTGCATAAGCTTGTGCAAGGGGAAAAGCCCCCTTTGGAACTTGGTTACCAGCAAGCACCGATATACCATACTCGCTTTGCAACGCTTGGACGTTTAACCCTAGATATGTTGCTAACGGGTAATTAAGTACAATTAGTTTTGGTCTACAAACAGGTATTGGTTTAAGACTGGTAAAAAATGTTTTAGGTAGACGAGCATAACTATTGTCTAATTTCCATCCAATTTCTGTCATAATGTCTCCTTTACATGTTTTGCAAATTATTTGTTAGTGTCTGCAATATCTCATTCATATTTAAATCATCTGGAAGAGATAGAGATGTCAGGCTGTGTGGCTGTGAGTCATAATACTCAACTATAAATCCAACTTCTTTTGGCTTTTCAGGCAGCTTTTGCGCATCATCTAATACCATTTAATACTATTTTATTTAGCTTTTCTTTCATGAACTAACACTTTATATCTATTTTTAAATTTAACTGATAATAATTGTTTTTTAAAATTTTCATTAATACCTTTAAATATTTTGTTTCTCTACATTCTAATTATCTAATCGCCTGTACCAAGCCTTCTCTTACACCTTGTCCGTTTGAATATTTATAAAAAATTTTCGTAACTACTTAGCTAAGCTGCTGCAGCAACACCACGTATATTGGAGGTGGGAAGTGGGAGGTTAGAGGTTAGAAAAAAACACCAGGAGTTACCAAAGCTTATTCTTCCGGGGGCTTTTCCAAAACCTCATCCAATCCGTTCGATTATGCTCTGGGTATACTTCCAACTTC